>JANPFZ010000274.1:0-52265 GCA_031423655.1 Polaromonas sp. | reverse complement strand
CTGATCGGCCGCAACGGCACCGGCAAATCGTCGCTGCTCAAAATATTGGCGGGCCTGGATAAACCCGACGACGGCACCTTGCAACTGCAGCAAAACCTGCGCATTGCCTACGTACCGCAGGAACCGAGTCTCGACCCGCATGCTACTGTTTTTATAGCTGCTAGCGCAGGATTGGCAAGGACGCGGCACGTGGTGGAGATGTATCTGGCGGCCGAAGAACACACAGACCTCGACGCGCTGCAGTCAGAGATCGAAGCGCTCGATGGCTGGAACTGGGAGCAGCGCGTCGAAGAAACGCTGCACCGCCTGCACCTGGACAAAGACGCCATCGTCGGCTCGCTCTCGGGCGGCACCAAAAAGCGCGTGGCACTGGCCCAGGCACTGGTTGCCAGGCCGGATGTGCTGCTGCTCGATGAGCCGACCAACCATCTCGATCTGGACTCGATTGCCTGGCTGGAAGATCTTTTGATCAACTTCAACGGCAGCATCATCACCATCACCCACGACCGGGCCTTTCTGGACCAGGTCGCCACGGCCATTGTCGAGCTCGACCGCGGCAAACTCTTGACCTACCCCGGCAATTTCGCGCAGTACCTGGTGCAAAAAGAAGATCAGATGGCGCAGGAAGCGGTGATTTTTGCCAAAGCCGACAAGCTGCTGGCACAGGAAGAGGTATGGATTCGCAAAGGTGTTGAGGCGCGCCGCACGCGAAGCGTGGCCCGCATCGGTCGGCTCGAAGCCTTGCGCGACAACCGGGCGGCGCGGCGCGATGCGGTGGGCCGTGTGAATCTGGATGTCTCCAGCGGCGAGAAGAGCGGCAAAATCGTCGCCGAGCTGACCGAGGTGTCGAAAAGTTTTGGCCATCCGGGCCTGGAAAAGATCATCGTCAACCGCTTCAGCGGCACGCTGCTGCGCGGCGACAAGGTTGGCTTGCTGGGCCCCAACGGCGCTGGAAAAACCACGCTGCTCAAGCTCATCCTCGGCGAGCTGCAGCCCGACGTGACGACACCGCCCGGCAAGATCCGCCAGGGCGCGAACCTGCAGGTGGCTTACTTCGACCAGATGCGCGACAGCCTCGATCTGGACGCCACGCTGGAAGACTTCATCAGCCCCGGCAGCGAGTGGGTTGAAATCAACGGCCAGAAGAAGCACGTCAAGAGCTACCTCACCGACTTCCTGTTTTCTCCGGCGCGCGCCAACTCGCCAGTGCGCACGCTCTCGGGCGGCGAGCGCAACCGCCTGCTGCTTGCGCGCCTGTTCGCACGGCCGGCCAATGTGCTGGTGCTTGACGAGCCGACCAACGACCTCGACATCGACACGCTCGAATTGCTCGAAGACCTGCTGCAAAACTACGAGGGCACGGTCTTTCTCGTCAGCCACGATCGGCGCTTCCTCGACAACGTCGTCACCAGCACCATCGCCTATGAAGGCACACCCGAGAACCCCGGCTTCTGGCGTGAATACGAAGGCGGCGTGACCGACTGGATCACCCAGTCAAAGCGGGCAGCGCAAATTGCCAGCAGCGCCAAAACAGCGGTCGCCAGCCCCCAAAAGACCAAGAATAATGACAAAATCGTGCTGCAGCCCAATAAAGACGTGCGCGAGCAGCTATCAAAAAAGAAGCTGAGCTACAAAGAGCAACGTGAACTCGACGGCCTGCCAGCGATGATTCAGCAGCTCGAATCGCAGCAAAAAGCCATCGCGCAGGAGCTTTTTGATGGCACGCTGTACACCAGCAATGCCAAGCGCGCGGCCGAGCTGAATGCCCGAAATTCGAAGATCGAAGAAGACCTGATGGCCGCTCTGCAGCGTTGGGAAACTCTGTCGGCTTGAGCTTCGCAAGCTCTCTTGCGGCCCTGCGACACGGTGCCAGCCCGAGGCTGCAGCGACACGGTTTTTTCAAGCCGCGCACCTACAGCAAGAGTCGTTGAAAAGCCATCGTTTCGCGGGTTTTCAGACGCACCGTTGGGCTACAGTGCTTTGCATCATGCACGCCCGCCCGCCGCTTTTCGCTTCGCCCCCGGTCAGCTCCAACGGCCGTGCCCGGTGGGCGGCTGCCCGGCTCCTTGCCCTGCTTTTTCCCGTACTTCTGAGCGCATGGGTCGCAGGTTGCGCGTCGCTCCCCCAAGACGTTGTACGTCCCGTGTCCACCGCGCTGACCAACCCGGACGAAACCCGCCTCGGCCAGGTCGTAGCGGCCCGCGCAGCCAAAGCCGGCACCCGCAATGATTCGGGCTTTGCGCTGATCAGCAGTGCCGAGCTGGCCTTCACCAGCCGCATGGCGCTGATCAAGGCGGCGCAGAAAACGCTGGACATTCAGTACTACGCGATTTTTGCCGACGACACCACGGAACGGATGTTCGATGCGTTGCGCGAAGCCGCCGCCCGTGGGGTCCGCATTCGCATCCTGCTCGACGACTTCAACACCTCCGGCAAAAACGCCCAGGTTTTGAAGCTGGCGTTCGAGAACAACATGGAAATGCGACTCTTCAACCCGCTGCCGGGCGGCAGGGGTTCGCTGTTTTTCCGCATACTGGGCAATCTCAAAGACGTTGAAGGCATGCAGCGGCGCATGCACAACAAGATTTTTGTCGCCGACAACGCCGTCGCCATCACCGGTGGCCGCAACCTCGGTGAAACCTATTTCGGTCAGAGTGCGGGCACTAACTTCATTGACATCGATCTGCTGGCGGCCGGTCGCATGGCGCGCGATTTGTCGCGCAGCTTTGACCAGTACTGGAACAACCCGCTGGCCTATCCGGTGCAGTCGTTGATAACTGCTGGAGAGATTGAGGCGCTCAAAGCCCCGCCGGCGGCCAAACCAGAAACGAACCCCGACCCCCGCACCGATGACATGGTCCGGTCAGCCAGTGTCGCGAATGCTGACCCCGGCCAGCACGCGCTGATAGGCAGCAACGGCTCCGCCAACGCCACCACGACCACGCGCGTTGTCACCTCACCTGGCGGCGCCAGCACCACGCTGCCCGCCTTGCCCGACGACACCGATCTGGACCTGATCAAGTGGACCTGGGCGCCCTCGGCGATGCTGGTCGACAAGCCCTCAAAAATTGGTACCGACGCCGACAGCGTGGAGGAAGCGCAGGACACCACCGTCGATGGCCTGCTGCAGCTGATGACCGAGGCCAGGCGCGACCTGCTGATCGTCTCGCCGTATTTCGTGCCAGGCCAACGGATGATGAAGCAGCTGGAAATTTGTCGTCAGCGCGGGGTTCGGGTGCGGGTGCTGACCAACTCGCTGGCCTCCAACGACGCACCCGCCGCTCATGTGGGCTATGCACGCTACCGGGAAGCGCTGCTGCGCATGGGCATCGAACTCTACGAAATGCGGGCCGAGCATCCCAGCTCGGTCAGCAGCCTGGGCTCTCTGGGTGGCTCGACGGGCGGGCTGATCGGTGGTTCGCTGGGCGGCGGGGCGGGCGGCTCGCGCGCCAGCCTGCATGCCAAAGTGGTGGTAATAGACGACCGCCTGCTGGTCGTCGGCTCGATGAACCTGGACCTGCGCTCACAGCTACAAAACAGCGAAGTCGCCATCGTCGTACGCAGCCGAGCCATTTCGCTTGAGACCACGCGCCTGATTGAGCCGGCGCTGGCCAAAGGCGCGTATCAGGTCGAACTGGACAGTGGTCAGCTGATCTGGCGGGCGCCGCAGAACTCGGGCCTGAAAGACACGCAGATCGAGCCCGATGCGAGCGCCGGTTTGAAGCTGCTGCTGAAAATCATCGGCCCGCTGGCGCCTGACGAAATGCTGTGAGGAACCAAAAGCCGGTTTCGCCGCTTCGGCCGTTTTCAGCGATGAGGTCTATTGCGCAAGATTTTAAGGCTATTTCAGCCTGTAGCCCAGTTAATACAAGCGCAAGCAGCTACTATTTTTATAGCATTTAATTCGGATGAGCGAGGCGACGCAAGCTTGGCTGGCGTGCGCCCTCACCACTACTTGACGCGAACCTTGAATCTCAATTCAAAGGACGGGTTGCCACCACCCGTACCCGCCATGATTCCCTTGGGGTTCAGGCGTATGCACCGCACCGTTGTATCGTAGGGCGCCGTTGGCACCATTAAAGTGACGCAAGCATTGTCGCTGTAAAAGCCGACGTCGTCGGTCACGCTGTTGAGCGCCGTGTAAGTCCAGCTCAGCGCGCTGGTGGGCGCGCCCTGAACAAACTGGATCGGACCGGTGCTAACGCCGCTCAGGTCACCCACAAACAGATCAGTGTTGAGCGAAATCGGGTCACTCACCACTGTTGTGTCGAGGTCTACCGCGCCAGGGCCAGTATTTGTCACGCGCAGGGTGTAGAGCACCTCGGCGCCGGGAATGTTCTTGGGGTTGGTCGTTCCGTTGACCGGATCGTTCAGGACCGCGACGGTTTTCAGGAACACCAGGCTGGGCGAGCCGACTGTCAGCGTGGCGCTCGCACTGTTGATGATGTTGGTGGGAAACCCGGTTACGTTGGCTGGCAGGTTGTTGTAGGTCCCTGCGGTTGCCGACATGACGTTGACCAGAATCGAACAGCTGGCCTGCCCCAGGGACAAGGTGCCACCGCTAAACGTGATGACGCCCGTGCCGACAGTCGCCGCCACCGTGCCGTTGCACTGCGTGCCTGCGGGCGCAGTAGCCACCACAAGCCCGGCAGGCAGCGTTTCGGTGAATGCCAGCAGGTTGTTGATGGGGGTCGTGCCGCCTTGAGCAGGGTTGCCGACACCATTGGTAAGTGAAAAAGTCAACAGCGAGGCGGCGTTGACCGCAACCGTGGTTGGCGTAAACGCTTTGGTCAGCGTAACGGCGCGCACGTTGAAGGTGTCGTTGACGGCAGACACCAACAATGCCGTACCCGTCAGGCCGCTGATGCCGGGTGTGCCATTTACCGTCGTGACTGTGCCAGCCGCACCGACCGTAGCCGTAACAACGATGGTGCATACCGCATTGGCCGCTGGGCCATAGCCATTCAGACGAATACCCGTGCTGGTGCCTGCCACCAGCGCAGCACCTGCCGGATTGGTGACCGTGGCCGCGCCAGCGGTACAGGTGGTTGACCCGGTGCTCTGCCACACCATCTGCGCACCACCGATGATGGGGAAGTTGTGGGTAAAACCCAGATTGGTATTAGCCGCGTTGTTGTTATTGATGGTGTAGGTCAGCGTGACCGGCATGTTCACGCCCACCGGGTCAGGGGAACTGACCATGGTCAGGGTGGGCGAACCGGGTGCGGTGACCGTCAGCGTCGCCGAGGCGGCGGCTCCGGTGCCGCTGTTGGTCGAGCTGACTTGCCCTGTCGTGTTGACGTTTGCACCAATCGTGGTGCTGATGACATTGACCTGAATTGCGCAGCTGCTACCCGCCGCGCCCGTAGCGCCGCCAGTCAATGAGATCAGCGTGTCGCCTTGCGCGCTGCCCGGCGATGCCGTGCCGCCGCAGGTGTTGCTGAAGCTCGGGGTGCTTGCCACCGACATGCCGGCAGGAAAGGGGTCAACCACCGCCAGACCGGCGAGTGACACCGGGTTGCCCGCCGGGTTGCTGATGGTCAGGGTCAGCGTGGAGGGTATGCCCGCAACCACGGTGGCGGGCGAAAATGTCTTGGTGATGATGGGCGAGTAATAAACGAAGGTAATGTCGGCAGCGGTGTTGTTGCCGTTGTTGCCCGCAGGTTCGTTACCACCCGCAACACTGACGTTGTTGGTGACAGGAGAGGCTGTGGCTGCAGCGGCACCGACCGATACCGTCAGCGTGATGGGCGGTGCCGAGGCGTTCGCAGCGACGGCGTTGGCCAGCGGACGGACGCAGGTCACCACTTGCCCAGCGGCTGTACACGTCCAGTTGGTGCCCGTGCCAGACACAAAGGTCAATCCGGCAGGCAAGGTGTCGGTCACGACCACATTGGCGGCGCTGGTAGCGAGCGCACCGAGGTTGGAAACCGTCAGCGTGTAGATGCCATTGACGCCGACGGTGAAGTTGCCGTTATGTGATTTGGTGACCACGAGGTCGGGCGCGTCGACGGGTGTGATGAGCGTTGACGAGTTATTGCCCAGCAGGTTGGTCGACTCATTCGGGTTGCTGATCGACGCCGTGTTGGTGACACTGGGTGCCGCTGCAGCGGCGACCGTGACCGGGAAGATGACGACGGCTACATTGGAGGTTGCAGCGGCGATGGCGACAGTGCGCGTGCAGCTCACGACGGTCCCGCCGACGGCACCCGTGCAAGTCCAGTTGGCACCTATCGTCCAGCCCGTGCCACCCGATGCCGTGGTCAGCGTCAGCCCGGCGGGCAAGGTGTCGGTGACGGTGATCGTTCCGGTCGTGGCCACCCCACCAATGTTGCTGGCGGTAAGGGTGTAGGTCGCCGTGCTGTCCCCCAGCACAAAATTGCCGGCAGCCGTCTTGGATTTCGTTACGGTCAGATCGAACGCGGTGACTGGCGTCGCCAACGTGGTGCTGTTGTTGCCAGTGACAGCCGCCGGCTCGCCACCGCCCGTGACGCTGGCCGTATTGGAGACACCAGGCGCAGCATTGTTGGCGACCGTTACAGGAAACACGATGGTGCTGGAAGTTCCGCCAGCTGCAATGCTGGTGCTGCTGTTGCAAGTCACCTGATTGCCGCCGGCCGCACCGACCGTGCAGGTCCAGCCCGCGCCAATTGTCCAGCCCGCCCCGCCAATGGCGGTTGTTAACGTCAGGCCGGCCGGCAGCGTGTCCGAAATAACGTAGTTGCTGAGGCCGGTCGTCAGCCCGCCGATGTTGCTGACGCTCAGGGTGTAGCTCGCTGCCGTACCCACGACAAAAGGACTTGCCGCTGTGGTTTTGTTGACGCGCAGATCCGGGCAACCACCCGCTGTGCAAACGGGTGTCGAAATCGTGCTGCTGTTGTTGCCATTGTTGCTGGCCGGTTCGCCACCGCCGGACACTGTGGCGGTATTGCTCACGCTAGGCGCGGCTGCAGCGCCAGCCAATACCGTCAGCACGATGGCGTTGCCATTGCTGGCGCCGGCGGCCATGGTGGCACTGCTGGTGCAGACCATGCGTGACCCTCCTGCAACGTTGTCGCCCGCAGCCGGTGCATTGGCCGCGCAAGTCCATCCGGTGCCGACAGCCGAAACAAAGGTCAGGCCCGCCGGCAGCACATCGGTGACCGTGTAGGCATTCGCACCAGTGCTCAGGCTGCCCAGCGTGTTGTTAACCGTGATGGAATAGGTCGCGCTGGTGCCGACCGCGAATGAGCTGGTCGCCGTCTTGACAGTGCGCAAGTCGGGGCTGGGCGTGATGGTAACGCTGGCCTGGTCGTTTTCTGTTGCGCCAAACGGCGTGGTGCTTCCGCGTGTCGAATTAGGGTCGTACTGATCCGCGTATGAGACCTGTGCGTAGTTGATGATGGGCGTGGAGCCGGTCACATTCGCATTGATCGTCAGCGTGGCCACGGCACCATTGGTCAGGGTGCCGACGCGCCACGTGCCTGCCGGATAAGCCGGCGGACCGACCACTGCGGTTGCCGAATAACTTCCCTGGGTTGCGCTCGAAGACACCAATGTCAGGCCGGCAGGAAGCAAGTCGAGCACCCGAACATCGGTTGCTCTGCTGGGGCCGTCGTTGGTTACTGTCACAGTAAAAGTGACGGTGGTGCCAGGCGTCAGGTTGCTGGCTGTCTTGGAAACCCGCAATGCAGCTCTGACGTTTGAATCAGGATTGGTGGCCAGGTCGCCGAAAGCCGCCACGCCCGTTGCATTGGGCATGGCCGTAGCCACCAGCGTGCCGATATTGACGGTGTAGAGCTGCGCACCTGGGGACACTACCAGCTTGCCGTTGCGGTCAAAGGCACAGCCGGTTGAAATGGCGCCCATTCCACTGATGGTGCCGAGGCGGGTCACCACGCCTGCCGGTGTAAGCGTGTACAGATCCTGCTGCGAGATCATGTAGAGCACGCCGGTTGTGGGGTGCAGACAGATGTCGCCACCGCCGGTGATGTTGCCGCCATTGAAGCCGCTGGCTGGCGTGACGGTCAAAATTCCGCCAGTATTCGGATCAAGCGTCCAGACCGACGTGCCCACACCGGAGTTCATGGCGTACAGACTGCCGAACACGTCAAAGCCGAGGCGAATCACGCCCGTGGTGGTGGCACCCGGCGTGCCGACCAGCACCGGCATCACGCTGGGAGTTGACGGGTCCCAACGCCAGAGGTTGGGGTTGGCGCCGGTGCTGTCGAGATAAAACAACATCCCGTCGGAGGGGCGGGTGGCCAAAGTAACGCCGTTTGCAAGCGGCGAGGTGAATGTGACCAGCTGGGTAGCAGGGCCACCGCTGACGCTGTCGACGCTGAAAATCCCATTGGCTGTAATGCCATGGACGGTTTCGGCGTGTGCCTGTTGTACCTGCACCAGAAGAAGCAGTGCCATAGCCAGCGCCGGCAAGGCCGCCGCACTGCGCTGCATGAGGTGTTTAAGGGCGTTCATTTCGCTTGATTTGCAGGTTGGGAGTGCTGGCTGGGTGTGCGGCACTGATGTCAGGACTACGGCTTGCCCGACAGTGGCGCCAGCTGGCCCCCGCTGCGGTCATTTAGATTGAACGTGTCCTGGTCAAACTTGACGCGCAGGTTCAGGTACAGGCCCTCGGCGCGGTATTCGCTGCCGGTGAAGTCGCGATCAATAAAGCCGCGCTGGTTGTAGCCCACGCTCAACCACGAATTTTCTGCCAGCTTGAAACCGACTGATACACCGAGCTGGTAGTCGCGCGCGCTATTTTGCAGCGAGTGCAGCATGCCGCCGTGCAGGCCAATATCGAAACGCTCGCCGATGTCTTGCCGCGCCTCCAGGCCGATCAGGTGCGTGAAGCCTTTGTAGCCGCTGCCGTCAATACTGTCGCGCACATACTTGGCGCCGTACTGCATCGCGATTTGCGTTTGCCGGGCCGGCATCCAGTTGGCATTGAAGTTGTTGATCAGCTTGCGGGTCAGCAGAGGCCCGAGCGGGTCTTGCAGCGACTCATGAACATACTGCAGCCGGTCGAGCCAGATCAAGGTGCCATTGATCGGCCGGTGCGCATAGCTCAGGCGCGCATCAAGCCGGCTGCCGTTCAGGCTGCCGCTGGATTTGTTGTAAAGCACGGCTGCGGCCGCGCTGCGGCCTTCGTCGAGGTTGCGCTGCGCGCCCAGCAACAGATTGATCTTGGTGTCGGTATCGCTGCCGCGCCACTCAAGACGCGCATTGCCGCTCCAGTCGCGGTTTTTGTAGGCGCCACCGACGAACAGCGCGGTGTAGTCGCCGGTCACGATCGTGGTCGAAATGCCGGGCGTGGTACTGGTGAAGCCTGAGGCGATTGCCGTGCTGCCCGTGCCTGAAGAATTCAGGGTGCCCGAAGTCGGCGCTTGCGCCGAAGTGAAGGGACTGGTAGAGGCGCCGCTGAAAGTCTGCGAGCGGTCTATGCCGAAGTCAGCAGCCCACTGCTCGCTGATTTTCCACTTCTGCACCAGACCGAGGTTGCCGTAAACACGTCCACCATCGGTGCCCGTCTGGTTGCCCAGTGAACTCAAGACCTCGCCGCCCGTCCATGGCTGCATGCGCAGACCGACGCGGGTGGTGTCGGCCTTCAGCTCGCCGCTGCGGGCGAACTCCTGCTGCGCGAACAAGGTCAGCTGCGGGTTCAGTTTGTAATCAACGCCCAGAGTCACCCGGTTCGGAAAGGCGACGCTTTCGCCCTGGCTGCCCACGTCAAGCTCGGTGGTCGTCCGCAGGGTGAGGGCCGTGTCTGGCACTTCGTAAGCGACGCCGCCAATCAGCTGGCGCACACTGGCCTCTTTGCCCTTGCCATCGGATTCTTGTGCTGCGCGCAAGCCGGCCTGGGTGGTGAGGCCTTCGTTTTTCCACTGGCCGCGGCCTTCAAGCACGTCGCGCCTGGCCTTGGTCAGCTGGTTTTCCTGACGGTAGGCTTCTGCCTGCAGTTGCGTCGTTTCCGACAGCACGTAGCGGGCGTCAGCCCCGATTTTTCGGGTTCCGGCTTCAGAGCCTGCTTGCTGCCCGAGGCCAAAACCAGCATCTTGCTGGCGGGCGTAAGCGCGCGCGCTCAGATTCTCATCAATATGGGTGGCCTCCAGCACGTAGGCCTTGCCGTCTTCTTTGCCCAAGCCAGACACGCGCTCGCTGGACGCGACTTCCGCATGCAGCTTCGACTTGTCGCCGAAACGAATGGTGGCGTCGGCCGCCGTCAACGTCGCTTCGCGGCCGACATTGCCTTCGTGGATGCGGGTGATGCCGACCTCGCTTTTTTCGCCGGGGTTGTCCCCGATCTTGACGGCGACCCGGCCGCCGTAGGTCAGCTTCGCATCAAGCTGGCTGTTGGACTCGTATTCGACGACGATGAAAGCGGGATTGAAATCACTATCGCGCGCAGCAATCGGTTCGCGGAAAAACAGCGTGCCCAGGGCGTAGTCGATCTGGTAGTCAAGGTAGCGTGTGTAGACCCGGGTGCTGACAATGATTTCGGGCCGGAAACGGTCGCGCACTTCGACGCGCACCTTGTCGGAATTGATCAAAATGTCCCGGCTGGCCAGACGGTAAAGGCCTGAGGTGCCGTCGCCCTGAATTTCGTCTTTGCGAAAGCTCTGCGCGGTCTGGCTGGCAAACGCGTTGTAGGCAGCACGCTCGCCCTTGAATTCAGACTTGAAGCCGTTCAGCGTGCGGCTGTAACGGCCCAGCTCGGTCACCGACAAGCCGGTTTCGTAGTCGCCGAACATCGCGTAAAACTGCGATTTTTCAATCTTCACGTACAGCTTGCGCGCACTGGCGGCGTCAAACTGCGGCTGGGTCGCGTCACCGTACAACGTGTAAAACTGGTTCGGGTCAATCGCCTGGTTCAGCGGCTGAACCAAAGGCTGACTCAACGAAGGATTGAGCAACTTGCTGCCGGCAGAGTTTTTCTCTTTGGCGCTGTCGTAGGCCAGGGTAAGCAGGTATTCGCCTTTTACCTGGCCTTTGGCGTAAAAAGCCACCCGGTTCTGGTCGAAAAGCTGGTCATCGGCACTGCCAGCTGACAGGTTTTCCATGTTGCCGCTCAGGCTCTTGAAGCCTTTGCTTCCCTCGGCAAAGCCAACCAGCACCCACTCGCGCAAATCAGGTTTGAGCCAGGCCCGGATTTCCTGCGTGCGGTTGTTGCCGAAGTCGAAGTTCAGGACGACTTCGCCGGCTTGCGTCGTCGGCTGCAATTCAATCAGCGCCACACCGTCGTCGCCGACCTGATAGCGCGACCTGCCGCCCAACCGCCCGGTCAGCGGTTCACGCTGAATGGCGTCTGCCTGGTCTTTGGATAAATACGGAGAGGCGATCTGGAATTCACCACCGGCGCCCCGGCGCACCGGCTTGCCTTCCTTGTCCAGCATGCGCACCGCCAGGCTGGGCGCAGTGCGGCCGTCAGCCACCAGCTGCGAGCGAGCGGCGTCAAAGCTGGCGCTGGCTGGGCCGACAGCGTAGTGAATGCTTCGGCTCTCTTGCAAAACAACCTGTCCCAGCGCGTCGCGCACGGTGACTTCCATCAGGTTGGCGCCATCGCGCAATTCGACCGCGCGCCAATTGGACACCGCCAGCGTGCCAGCCGGGTTCATCGTCACACCCTCGTAGCGCATCGGGTTCACGGCAATGCCGTTGACGAGCAGTTCCACCCGGTGGCGGGCCTCGTGTTTGACAGCGACCTTGATCACAGGAAGTGCAGGAACGAAAGCAGTTTGCGGATGCAACCATTCAGCGCCGGGCGCCGCAGCGGCAATCCATTTGTCGTCGTAAGGCAAGACTTCAACCAATTGCAGCTGGCCGGCGCTTCGGCCGATGAGCGGCGCGGGCGCCGACGGGTCAAGCGCTACGGCGGCGACGGCAGCGCGGGGCAACAACGCAATCGGCGCGCACTGGTCGGTCTCAAACGCCGGTGCCTTCAGGCGCAGCTGCGACAGGCGCTGCATCGGCTGCCCGTTCGGTTGAATCTGCACCGACAAAGTCATGTCTGCGCCCGGTGCCGATTCAAGCTCGAAGCTCAGTAGCCGATTCCAGTTGACAAGCTGCGCACCCAGACGCGCCACCAAAACGCCGTCGCTGGCCTCCGCCTGCGCAAAAACCTGCCCGTCCAGCTTCACGCTGCCGGGCACCACTTTCGCGTTCGGTGGCAGCATCACGGTCGCCACAACCGACTCGCTGGCGACGGGTGCGGCCAGACGAACGCGCACGGTCTGGCCGCTGAGCTGCAGTTGCTCGCCCATGCAAATCGGCACCGGCTTTAGCCGGAAATCGGCACGCCACAAACTGCCGCCGCGCACGTTGACAAACTGCGAAAAGTTGCGGCCACCGGTGCGGCTGGTTGGGTCGCAGTTTTCAAGCACGTAACCCCTGGGCAAACTGGGCTCATCGAGCTGCACCACATGAGTGCCGGGGCGAATGTTGTCGGCGTGCCAGCGGCCTTCGTTGTCGGTCACGATGTAGGTGCCGTCCTGCAGCATGACGCGCACGCCTTTAAGGCCCAGCGGCTCAACAGCTTCGGTTTTTTCACACGACTCAACCTGCGTGACACGGCCCATCAAAATGGCGCGGCTGCGGTTGAGGTCTTCGCGCACCATCACGCTCGCCCGGGCAACGTTCGAGGTGGCGCCCGCGCTGACCTGCGCCGTGTTTTCAGACTGGCCGACATTGGCACCGGCAAGCACAGCTACCACATAGCGCAGCGTGACCGTGCCACTGCCTGGGAGCGTGCCGATGCCAAATTCGAGCCCGCGCCCGTCGCCGCCGACCTGCGGATCAGCAAGGCCTGCTTTTTCCAGCCGTGCCGAGCCGGCCTGGTAGCGAAAGCCCACCGGTAGCCGGTCAGAGATCTTCAGGGCGTTGATCGGGCTTTTGCCCGTGTTGGTGATGCTTATGGTGTAAGGCAGGAATTCGCCAATGCCGACGACGGCCTTGCCGGCGCTTTTCGTTATCTGCACGCCACCTGCCAGCGACGGATCGAGCGGCACATCGATCTCGATTGGCGGGCCGGGCACCACGGAAAAAGCCTCGCCGCGCGAGCCGCTGACAATAAAAAATGGCGCACCGGGCAAGGCCTGCAGGGCCGGCGTGAGTACCAGCGAGGCGAATGCATAGTTGGCGGGCGGCACGATGGCCAGGCGGTAACTGCCAGGCGCAATGCGCGGGAACTGGTAGCGCCCCGGGGCAAAGGTGTAAACCGTGCCGCCGGCGTCGGTGGCGCTGCGACCGCTGGTGACTGAAGCCGGGTAGCTGCTGACGCCGTCGTTCCCCAGGACCGAGGCGGGCAAGCCGGTCGCTACATTGATCAGCGTGACCTGAGCGCCGTTGACCGGCAAGCCGGTGGCCGAGTCAAACACCACGCCCAATGGGTCCACCAGCGCCGCTGCCGTGACGGCCACGCTGTTCTGCGACTGGTCGATATACGAAGCCAGCAGGCGCTGGTTGCCGCCGACGTTCAGCATGCAGTTGCCCGACTGCGCCGGGCTGGACTTCGAGGGCACATAGCCAATGAATACACCAGTGGAGGGGCCGGTCTCGGTCAGTCGCAGCGATTCGGTGTCGATGCCGTTGCTGGAGACGCTGACGACGACGGTTTCGGCGACCAGCGGGTTGATGTTCTGGTCGTAATCAATGACACGCACAAATACCGGGTCGCCACTGGCGTAAAGGCTGCCGGGCGCCAACAAGACGCTGCCCGGCACCGTCAATGCAGGCCCGCCGGGCACGACAGGCGCTGGCAGCGGCAAAAAGCCGGAGCCGGCGTTGCACTGTGAAACCGGCACGTTTTGCAGGCTGGCCATGCCGGCGGGCAGGCCCACGCTGCTGGGTACATATTGCAGGAAGGCGATGGTCGCCGGGGTGCTGCCCACGGTGGTGACGGTGGCCGAGCCGGTCACGGTGACCGGGGTGCCGGCGATGGTGTAAGTGGCGCTAGCGGTATTGGTGATGGCCGTGTTGGGCGGCGTGGCAGCCAGGGCCAAGGTGACACTCAGGCCCAGGCCCAGGCTGAGTCCAAGAGCAAGGCAAGCCTTGGCATGGGTACGAAGCGTACCCATGCCAAGGCCCGCTGAAGAATACTTCAGCGAACGCAGGGCAAACCCCAGGCGGCGAACCGCGCTGGAGGGTTGCAAGACTTTCAAAGTCAGGTTCAAGACCCGCTTTAGTTGATCAGGACTTGATAGATCACCGACACAGATTCGGTGGCTTTCAACTCGCCGGCGGTGTAGCCGGCTTCAACCGGCAACACTTGACCGAAATTGACGTTGACGACGTTACCGCCAGTCAGGTCAATACCGTCCGCCGTACTGGTCGTGGTGAAGTACTTCGGAAAGCCGGCCCGAGCGCCCACGGCAGGCACCAGGAAGCCGGAACCTGCTGCCGAGGTCGGCGTTCCGGTGGCAGCGGCACACGTAGTTGCCGCCGTGCCTGGCCCGCCGGCTCCTGTGATCAGGTTGGCGTCGAAGGTCACCAGATTGGTCAAGGTGTCGCCGACCGTGCTTAGCGTTGCCGAAGCCGCGCCAGTGTTGGCAATCGTGATGGTGTAGCGAACGAAGGTGCCCGGAATATTTTTCGGGTTGGTGCTGCCGTTAAGGGGGTCGCAGACCGCTGCAACTGACTTGGTGACAGTCAACGTGGCGGTGACGACCTTGAACGCACTACGCGCTGAGTAGTTGGCATTGCGGGCCAAATCATCGGTGCCTGCGCCGTCTGCAAACACGATGTCCACGCCGGCCGTGTTGGCACCGGTGGTTTCGACCAGCGCCGCGCCTTGCGCGCCAACTCCTCCGCCGACCAACGCGGTAGCCGTCAATGAGACGACGGCGACGTCGTTATTGACACGCGCCACCGGAATCGCGCAGATGACATACACGGTTCGCACGCCATCGGCAGGCAGTTCGTCGATGAAAATCGCGGTATCGGTGGCGTCATAGCCCGCTGTGCCGCCGCTTTCAACGCGGGCCACGCAGGCTGTGCCGTCAAAGTTATCGGTGCCGCCGAACAAAGTCGTGCCGCTGGCCAGGCTGGCTGCTACCAGCGAGAAATCCTGGGTACTGTTGCCGGAGTTGGTGACCGTGAATGTTGTCACCTGCGACGCGCCGTTCGGGTTGGCACCAGCGACACCGGTCAGGCCCGGAACGACGGACACAAAGGTCGTGTCGGTGGTCGCTACCAGCAGGTTGATCTTGTTATCAACCACGAACGAAGTCGCGGTGCCGGCGCCAGTCGTGTTACCTGCTGCAGAAGAGCCGATGGCCGTCTGCGGTGCGCCGCCGACCGAGTAATTCAGCGTGGCCAGATTGGTGATGGCAGTGCCGGCACCCGTGCCGGCTGCATGGGCCGCGCCGCCAGCGACAAGACCGGCCATCGCCAGCGCGATTGCCATGACCGGTCGGGTCAATGTGTTTTTAAAAAGTGTTTTCATGATTTTCCTGTTGTTGAACCTAGAAATTTGTTGTTGGAGTGTTGCTTCAGGGTGTCGATGGCAGACCCTCCGCTTGCCACCGACGGCAGGCTGGTGGCCCGGAGCTGCCGGGTGGCCCCAGGATGGCCGGCGCGTCGATGGCGTTTTGAAGGCTGCGGCTACGCGTGACGGCCAGGGCAACAACGCAGGGCAAAACAAAATTGGGGGTGTTCATGCTGGGAGGACGACTTGCGTCGGCTTAATTGATGACGACGCGAAAGCCCGCTTCTGCCTGCTTGCCGGCAGCCAGTTCACCGCGCAGGGTCCACTTGACATGGGTGAACTCGCCAATGGCGGCTGGGCGCTCTTTGCCGTCGGCGCCCTTGACCTTCACCTTGTCGGCTGCAGCCCAGGTTTTGCCACCATCGGCCGAGTAGCTGATGTCCATGCCTTCGCCGTAGGCGCTGGCGGCTACCAGGGTGGTGTTGGCGGGGACCGGGTTGGTGACGTTGATGTTGCCGGCCGCTTTGGCGCCGGTGTTTTTAAAGGTCGAGGTGTAGAACACCACCGTGCCGGGAATGGCTTTTTGCACGGGCACGCGTTTCTTTTCAACCTTGCCGTCAGCGGCTTGGGTTTCGACTTCGACTTCGGCGACGTTTTTGAATTCGATATTGCCGGCCGCAGGGCGGGCCTGGGCCTGGGCCGGGGTCTGGGCTTGCGCATGTACCAGCGGGGTGACTGTTACGGCCAGACCGGCAAGGCTGGCGAAGATAAGTTTGATCAGGGTGTTGCGCATGGTGGGCTCCAGAAATGAGTGGTTGCGGGTTAGGGCGGGTTAGGGCTGGCCAGGGAGATGCAACGATTAATTAACCGTGGCTTTGAATTCAATGACGCGGGTGGCAGGCGCTGCGGTGTTTCCGAACACCACGGCCACCGCGCCCGCAGAAAAACTGGCGTTGTCGGTGTCAACGGCGTCGGTTCTGGCGCTGCCATCCACGGTGATGCTGGCAGGCACAAAGGTGGTAGCCAGCGGCAGTGGATCGCTAAACGACAGGTTGTCGGCGATGCCAACTCCGGTCAGGGCAAGCGTGACGCGGTAGGTCAGCACGGCGCCTGGCATCACGACGGCCCCGCCCTGTGGGTCTTGCACCGCAACAACAGCCTTCACCACACTGAGCGCGATACCCGAGACGATGTACGTGCCCTGCGCAACAGCCTGCGCCCGGCTGCCGCCGACGACCGCGTCAACGCCACCCTGCCCCAGGCCGGTCAGCGTGGTACCCGGCACAGCGCCGGGCGCGCCAACTGTGGTCGATACGCTCGTGAGGCTGGCGTAGCCCAGGGCGCCCGTAGCCTGGCCAGCCGGGATGCTGCTGTAAAGATAAATCGTTCTGCTGGCGTCTGCCGCCAGGGCAGGGTCGTTAACGCCCGCCACATACGCGATGTCGGCATTCGGGCCGGTGGCCTGAAAACCCGCTTGCAAGCCGCTTTCAAGGTAGACCGAGCCGGTGGGCGCACTGACCGGGTCAAACTGGTCGCCCGCAATTGCGTTGTTGCGGGTAAGCCGGAAGGTTTCCAGACCGTTGCCGGTGTTGGTCAGCAAAAAGGCCAGCGCCTTGCCGGGGTCGGGCGAATTCACGCTTACCGGCGTTCCGTCTTGCCAGGTCAACACCACGTTGATCAGCTCGGCGACAGTGATCACCGGTGCAGACGCAGTCAGCGGGACGCCGACCTGGCCGCCAATGGAATAGCTCAGCGTGGCCGAGTTGGCAATAGGTGTGCCGGCTGGCGTACCGGCCGCAAATACGCTGAACGTGGCCAGGCCGACCACGGCAGCGGCCAACGCAGCGAGGCACTTTCCTATTGGACAGACAGATACAAAAAGAGTCACGGCACCATCAGAAAAAATGACGACTGGAAGAACAAGACCGATGCAGCTTTTTCGTTTCAATACTTTGCAAATCGCTTCATACGGTTCCAAATGCCCAAAACCACTTACGAATCGTAACAACTCGTATTTTAATGAGACTGGGCCGACAGAAGAACAAGCGTATGTCCTACAGACAAACAAAGATGAAGATTTTGTGGAAAAACCCACACTTTTGCTCATCCCCAAAAAACCCAATATCGAGCGTAACCATATGGTTCTTATCAACAAATTGAGTAACTTAAAGTACGTAATGTGTCGTTATTCAGATTCAAGACGGCCGTTGAATTCGGCCAGGAAAGCTGGTTAAGACCCGGAATTTCTCGCCTGCATAGATGGTCGGCAAAATTACTGCACGCGTTAGAACTTTTTGGATGATTTCGGTTTAGCCCCAATGATTACTTGAGTAGTTAGCTATATAAGTAATAGCAACGACTGGCCCAGACATTCCAGCCCTGATCCGCAGGATTCAGGTCTAGAAACAAAATGTTGCATATTTTCACGCCCGAGGCAGACGCCGGGGCTGTTGCGGATGCGAAGGCATCTGGCCACACAGAGTCTCTGAAGCGCCGATGGGTCCAGCGAGGCAAGCTTGCCGAAAAAGCGCCAACGCAGGCGTCACCCCTGCGTCTAATTGCTATTAATTTAGTAGCTCACTGCCAAGGTATTACATGGGCTGGAGGCCAAAATAGCCAAAAGTCTTTGACGGACGAACGCAAAAGTATGGCCATGACCTGCTGCGGCGGTTTTATGTAGGCGCGGGTAGAGCAATGCGGATTGGAACAACCGCGCAGCGATGGCTCGAACCAGCAAAAAGCGCTGGACCGGCGGGAAAGCGCTGCTTGCGTCCAGGCAAAGCGCGATCGATTTTGCAGCTTAAGGGCGAGCCCGCTGCACCGGGCAAGCAAACACAGTTAACCGAATAAACCGACGATTCAATTCACCTTCACCGCAAACACAACCTGCCCTGCAGATGCGGGGTTGAGTGCGCCGGTCAACGTCCACTGCAGTCCGCCTTGACCACCGACAGCCGGTTGAGTGCTTGTACTACAGGCGGTGATGCCCGCAGGCAGTGGCAAGGCACACCCTGCCGATACAAAGGTCGTAAAAGCGGGCGTGGCGTCGCTGATGACGATGGTGCCGATGGGCGTGCTGCTGTTGTTCTGATAGGCCACCGTATAAGTAATGGTGTCGCCAGGTAAAGCGGTGGCTTTGTCGGTGGTTTTGGTCAGTACAAGTCCGGCCGAGCCCGCACCGACCGTGGTGCTGTCAATGACCAGTAGCGTGGCGGCCAACGCCGGGTTGGCATTGGTATAGGTAAATACAGCCTGCAGCGTAGCGGCATCTTGCACTCCCACGGCCGTCCCAGCCGGGATGCTTACTTTGTTGACAATGCACAGCTGCTCGTTGGCAACCAGGCTTGTTGCGGCGCTGACGACGCTGTCGAGTGCATCAACCACGCCGTTGCAGTTCAGGTCGCGGTACATGACGACAGGCCAGCTGCTGGCACTGACGACACTTAAATTGACCGAACCACCACTGCCAGCATTGAACTGGTGCGGGTAAAACACTACATTGCCGGGCGAGCCGCTTTGCTGGCCGTTGGTCACAAAGCGGTTGACCGGCACGTCACCAAAATTGACGCCGGTGAAGATGCCGCCGCTGACGTTGCCAAAAGTGATGCTGTCGCTGGCGCGGTCGTAACTGCCGCCGGTGTTGCCCACCGAGGCGCCGGTTGACAGGTAGCCGCTCAGGTTGGTTTCAACAATTTTCAGGCTGGCGGCGATTGTTGCGGTCGGAATCCAGAGCGTGTAGCTCCCATCGGCCGAAGTGACGGTGCTGTCATACATGCTGGTGCCAGCCGCGTTGGTCACTTTGACGGCGACGCCAGCGACGCCCGCTTCCAAGCCCTCTTTTATCCCGTTGTTGGCTATGCCTGTGCCGCTACCGATGTCACCAAACACAAGGCCCGAAAGCTTGCCGCCATTGAACAGGCCGAAGTTCAGGTTTTGCAAATCGGTCGCGGCAACCTGCACATTGGTGCGCCGGAAATCGGCCATCTCGGTACCAATCCAGCCGCCCGGAACGGTGGGCGTGGTGTCGGTCAGCACATTGTTGTCGTCCAAAATAATGCTGTAGTTACCCGGCGACACCGTAACCAGGGTGTACGCGCCCGTGCTGGGGTTCACGGCCACCGCCTGCAAGGCGCTGCCGCCTGCGCCTGGAATGAGCTTGGCGTACAAAGTCAGACCAGTGCCACTCTCGCCGCCATCAAGCTGCAGGTTGTGATTGGCGTCGTTATAGGTAGTGCCATACAGTGACACGCCAACCGGCGCACTCACAGTCACGTCGTCGCTGATGTTGGCCGCGCCATCGAAGTTGCTGATGGCCTTGGCGTTGGTGCTGGTGGCCGATGCGCTGTTGTTGTAGGTGCCAGGTGCTACGGCTGAAGACACATTGGCCGCAAAAGTGATCACCAGGTTTTGCCCGGCATTGATGGTGAAGCCTCCGGTGGGGTTGGTGTCCCAACTTGCGGTCGTAGTGCCGGATGCGGTATAGGCCGTCGTAGTGGCACCATTGACCGTCACGCTCCTGGTGCTGGCGTAGGTGAAACCGGCCGCCAGCGTGTCGCTGACCTTCACCCCAATGGCGTTGGCCGTGCCTGTGTTAGCGACCGTGATGGCATAGGTTGCAGTTGTACCGCTGGCGGAATTGGTGACGGTCGGCGTACTGGTGGTTTTGGTCACCGCCAGCACGGCGCTGGTGACGATGACGTTTTCTGTCGTGCTCACTGCGCCATCAAAGTTGGCAATGCTGCTGGCGTTGGTGCTGGTGACGCTGGCGCTGTTGTTGTAGGTTCCATCAGCCACGCTGCTGGCAACGTTCGCAGCAAACGTCACCACCAGCGTTGCGCCAGCATTGATGGTGAAACCGCCGGCCGGGTTGGTCGTCCAGGTTGGGCTGGCGCCAGCCGTTTCGGTGTAAGCAGTCGTTGCCAGCACCGTGCCGTTCAAGGTCACGGTGGCAGCACCGCCGTTGTAGCCGAAGCCAGCGGCGAGGGTGTCGGTCAACACTACGCCGGTGGCCGCGGTGCTGCCATTGTTTTTGACGGTGACGGTGTAGCTGGCAGTGGTCCCTGTCGAGGTGTTGACCACGGTCGCGGTGCCGGTGGTCTTGGTCACCACAAGCACTGCGCTGGTAACGGTGACGTTGTCTGTCGTGCTGGCCGCGCCGTCGAAATTGGTGATGGTTTTGGCGTTGGTGCTGGTGGTGCTGGCGCTGTTGTTGTAGATGCCGTCGACCACGGTACTGGCGACATTGGCCACAAAGGTGACGACCAAGGTTTGCCCGGCATTGACGGTGAAACCGCCCGTCGGGTTGGTGTCCCAGGCCGGCACGCCCGCAGTGCCGCCTGTGGTGTAGCCGGCAGGTGCGACCACCGTGCCGTTGACCGTCACGCTGCTGGTGCTGGCGTAACTGAAACCGGCCGGCAGGGTGTCGCTGACCTTCACGCCTGAGGCATTTGCGCTGCCGATGTTGGTTACGGTGACGGTGTAGGTTGCCGTCGTACCTGTGGATGTATTGACGACGGTCGGCGTGCCAGCGGTCTTGGTCACCGCCAGCACCGCGCTGGTGACCGTGACGTTTTCTGTCGTGCTGGCCGCGCCGTCGAAGTTTGCAATGGTTTTGGCGTTGGTGCTGGTGGTGCTGGCGCTGTTGTTGTAAATGCCATCGGCCACCGTGCTGGCGACATTGGCCATGAAGGCAATCACCAGGGTGCTACCGGCATTGACTGTGAAGCCGCCCGTTGGGCTGGTGTCCCAGGTCGGCACAGCCGCCGTGCCGGCAGCCAGGTAATTCGCAGGCAAAACCGCCGCGCCGTTGAGCGTCATGCTGCTGGTGCTGGAGTAACTGAAGCCGGCCGGCAGGGTGTCGCTGACTTTCACACCGGTGGCGCTGGCCGATCCGCTGTTGGTCACGGTAACAGTGTAAGCAGCCGTCGTGCCTATGGATGTGTTGACGACGGTTGCCGTGCCGGTGGTCTTGGTCACAGCCAGCACCGCGCTGGTCACAGTGACATCTTCGCCGGTATTGGCGGCTAGCGCACCGTCAAAGTTGGTGATGCTGGTCGCGTTGGTGCTGGTGGTAGTGGCGCTGTTGTTGTACACCCCATCGGCTACCGTATTGACCACATTGGCGACAAACGCAATGACCAAAGCCTTGCCCGCCTCGACGGTAAAGCCACCTGTCGGATTGGTGTCCCAAGTGGGAACGCTTGCCGTACCGGCACGCGTGTAATTGGCAGGCAACACGGCCGCGCCGTTCACCGTGACGCTGCTGGTGCTGGCAAAAGTGAACCCGGCCGGCAGCGTATCGCTGAGTTTGACTCCGGTGGCGCTGGCACTGCCGTTGTTGGTGACGGTAACAGTGTAGGCGGCGGTGGTGCCGGTCACTGTATTGACGACGGTGGGCGTGCTGGTCGTTTTGGTCACCGCCAAAATAATGTTTGATACTGTCACATCTTCTGTAGTGCTGGCTGTACCGACAAAGTTGGTGATGCTCCTGGCATTAGTGCTTGTCGCGGACGCATCGTTGTTGTAGGTTCCAGCCGTCGCCACCGCGGTTGCATTGAAAACAATGACCAGCGTTTGGCCTGCGTTGACAGTAAAGCCACCTGCAGGGTTGGTATCCCACTGCGGTGCCGCTACCGTACCTCCGGCCGTATAGGCCGCAGTAGCAGCGCCGTTGACCGTCACGCTGGTTGTGCCGGTGTAGACGAAACCTGCTGGCAAGGTATCGGTCACCCTGGTGCCAGCCGCGTTTGCCGTACCGCTGTTGGTGACGGTAATGGTGTATGTCGCAGTACCCAAAGGCGCGACGTTCGGCGTGCTGGTGGTTTTTGTTACCGCCAGCACCGGGCTGGTCACTGTCACGTTGTCAGCAATGGTTGCTGTCGGCGTGCCATCGAAGTTGGTGATGGTGGCACCCGCTGTCGCTGTGGTCGTGGTGGCGCTATTGCTGTAAGTGCCGTCGGCCACGCTGCTTGCCACGCTGGCGTCAAACTGCACGGACACCTCGCAACCACCCGGAATGCTGAAACTCCCCCAGCTCGGGCTGGTGGCCCCAACAACAGGATTGACCGCGCTGGTGCGCGTGGCGGCGGTTGGGCAACTGCCGCTGGTTGGGGTGTTAACGGCCACCGTGGCCAGGTACGCAAACCCCGAGGGCAACGCGGTATCGTTCAGCATGACGCTGGTCGCTACAGTACCGCTGTTTGTCACCTTGAGGGTGTAGCGCGCCGTGGTACCTGCAGCTGTGTTGATGATCGTCGGCGTGTCCGCAGTCTTGGTGATCACCAGCACCGGTGGACCGATGCGGGTCGTGGCAGTGGCGGGTGCACTGTCCCCGGTAGCCGCCGTCGCGTCAATCTGGGTGGTATTTATCTTTGCGATCGCGCTGTTGATGTAGACACCGTTGGCAGCAGGAATGACAGCATTGAAACCCATGGTCATGGTGCCACCAGCCGGAACGGTGAACGTGGTGCCTGCGTTTCCGGTGCTACCCCAGGTCAGCGTCTGCCCCGAGACCACTGGGTTGAAGCTGGCCTGGGCGCTGCCATTTACCGTCGTGCTGTTCGCGGTGTAGGTCACCGCGCCGGGGCTGGACGGCAGCGTGTCGATGATCTGGTCCAGCACCACGGATGCAGACCCGGCATTGGTGGCGGTGATCGTGTAGGTGACGGTGATGTTTCCGACCGAGTTCGTGGCGATGTTCACGCTCTTGGCCAGCGTAACGCTGTTGGACGGCGCCGGAACGGTGTAGCTCACGCCGGCGGGAGGCGTATTGAAATCGGCGTTGTACTTGTAGATGCCGCTGCGCGCGCTGACAATGGGTGTCAGCGCCACGCTAACGGTACCGACGGTTTGAAACGTGTAGGTTGCCCGGGCACTGTTCGATGAGATCGGCCCCTCGAACAGGAGTTGGTTTGCCAACGTCGCCGTGGCTGCACCAGTACAGTCGGCGCTGCCGTAAATATCGACCACCACATTGCCCAGGCGCAGGTTGTTCGGGTCGAAGGCTGAGCTGATGGCGGGCTGTACCAGCAGCCTGGCAGTCGAGTTCACGCTGTAGCAAACCACGACGTTGAAGGTCTGGCCGAGCTGAAGGCTGGACGGCACCACCGCGACGCTGACGATCTTGTTTGCTGAAGCAGAGTTGTCTGCGTTAGCACTACTTACAGTATATGTAGTTGAAGTACCTTGCAACACACCCCCAGCCGCAGGGTTACCGGCGTAGATCTGTACGGTGAACGTGCCATTGCCGCTGGTCGGGTAGTTGATGAACCAATAGGAAGTTTTAGCTGTACCGCTCAAGTCGCCAATAAAATGATCCTGCGCTTCCGTTGCATCGAGTACGTAACTCGTGCCGCCCACCGTTGCGCGTGCGTAAACATTGGTGAGTGCTATGTTGCTGCTAAACCGCACACCCAGATACGCCCCCGACAGCGCGGCGTTGCCAGCGTCCTGAATGATTTCCATCTGGTTCGAGATGGAACTGCCAGTGGAGGGCGTCGGATCAAAAGTGATCGCAGCCGACGCCGCCGGACTTGCCAGCATCAGCGCGAGCGCGAGGCCAAACGCAACAAAGGTCGCCAACCAGGTCCGCAAAAAAGAAGATAAGCGCATCAAAATCAATTCAGCAAATTCTCGTCAAACTTGTAGCGCAGGCGGAGGAACACGCCTTTGCTGGTGTAGCCCTCGCTGGCGAGGTCGTCGTCACGGAAGCCAAAACGGTTGTAGCCGACGGACAGCCACAGGTTTTTGGTCAGTACGCGGCCCAGCTCCGCGCCCAATGCCCCCTGACGGCTGCGCATGCCGGCGCTGAACAAAACGCCGGTATTGACTCCAATCGTCCAGTCACGGGCAATGTCGTAGTCGGCCCGCGCAGACAGCAGATGCGCGGTGTAGCGGCTGCTGATGCCGAGGGAATCTTCGAGCACATATTTACCGGCGTAGCGGCCCGAGAACGCCAAATCAGCCTGCGGCTGGTAGCTCAGGTGGGTCGATACAATGTGCGCCGTCCGCTTGGTTTGTACCACCGCAATGTCGTCACTTTCGTGCTTTAGCTCATAGCGGCCCAGGGCGTCCCATTGATTGACGGCACTGTCGCGGTAAGCCATGCCAAGCTGAAGACGATCTTGCGTCTTGCGGCCGCCGGTGGCCGTTTTGGCCTGTTGGATCTGCAGCGCATTGCGCCCCAGGAAGGTCCATTCGCTGGAAACTTTGTAGGCCAGGCCGACAGTACTTAGCAACTGTTTGGACGACACGTCGGTGCGGTATTCCAGACGGGCGCTGACTTTCCAGTCCGGATTGGCGGTGTACTCAACACCGCCTGTTACGGCAACGCTTCGGTGGTCAACGCCGTTCAGGGTGCGAATCTGCTCCAGGCCAGCCTGGATGCGCAGGCCCTCGGCTACCGTCCAGAAGTTACGCAGACCCATTGCGGCCTCGGCTTCGCGTCCGGTCAGGGCGTCGCGCAGGCGGTATTCGCTAAAGACCCGTCCTTCGTCAAGGTAGCCGGCATCGATACCCAACACGGTGGCGTTTTGCTGCTGCGTGCTGTTGAGCGTGTAGCGGTTGCCCAGGCTGGATATCAGCTCATGGCGCAAGTAAAGCTTGCTGCGTTCATACAAGCCGTATTCACCGCCGATGGCGGCCATTTTTTTTTCGCTGTTGGCAATATCTTGCTCGTACTCGCCAAATACGGTGAGCCCTGAGACATGGGGCACCGGCCCCGACAGCCTGAAGCGGGCCGCCGTGCCTTCATTGGGCGTCACGCCCAAGGTGCTGAGGTCTGCCGGGATGGCTGTTTCCTTGAAATAGCGCAGACCGATTTCGCCGTTAAGGTTCTCACCCAGGCTGCGCTCGACGACCACCAGGGCGCCATCACGCGCACCTTTGGTGATGGCGTCTTCGCTGCGGATAGCCTCGACCTTGATGTTGGTCAGGTCGTCAATCTTCAGTTTGGCCTTGGCGCCGGCTTCTGCCCGCCCCTTGCTGAGCAAAGCGCTGGGGTTGTCGAAACCCGCCGTGGTTTTGCCTGCAAACGCCTGCGCCTGCAACTGCTCGCCTTCGTGCTTCAGCTCTACCCGCGCGCCCTTGCCAGAGCCGGAGATGACATTGCTGGTTTGCGCGACTTCGGCATTAAGGGTGGTTTTTTCGGCTAGCTTGACGACGACATTGGCACCTTGCATGGAGAAGTTGTCAAACGGGTTTTGATCGCGCACATGGGTGCCGCCCACTTCAACCCGATCGCCCAGCTTGACTTGTCCATCGACGCCGTAAACCCAGAACTGGGGACCACCCTGCTCAAACTCGTAGGTGACGCGAATAGAGATCTGGTTGAAGTTCTGGTCAAGCGTCGAAATAGGATTTCTAAATAGAAGGCGGCCACTCAGCGACTCGATTTCGTAGTCAGTGAAACGCGCGAGCGGCACAGCGTTCAAAATGATGGTGGGCTGGTTGCGGTCGCGCGTAAGAATCTCGACTTTTTCACTGTTCGGAACAATATTGGTACGGCCCAGCGGGTAGTAGCCCGACACGCCGCGCGCTGCAAATTCTTCAGTGAAAGAGCGCGAGCTGGTCCGCGCCGCGAACGCATTCAGGCTACCTTGCTCGCCCTCAAGATGGGTCCGCGCGCCATTCAGGCTGCGGCTGTACTGGCTCAGCTGACGGGTCGGCCCGCTTGAAAACGCCGTCTGGCTTTGAGTGGTGTAGTCACCATACAGCGCATACGAGCTGCCTTTGTCTACCCGCACATAGAACAGGCCGGTAGATTGCGCGTCAAATCCCTTGACCGAATCGTCACCATAAACGGGGTAGAACTCGTCGGGCTGAATGTCGCGGAACAGACGTTCTTTGGATGCCTTGTCGGAGTCATAGGCCAGCGTTAACAGATAGTCGCCTTTGACTTTGCCTTTTAGGAACAACGCAGCCCGTGCGCCGGCGTCGCGTTTGCCGTCGGCACTGGTGCGTGAAAAATGCCGCAACTCTTGCTCAAACCCGTCTTGCGACCGCGTCGGCTGCAACGCCTGGGCGTTGAGGCTTCTGAAATTAATTGCACCTTCAATCACGCCAGCGGCGATCAGGGGGCGCAGCTCGGGCAAGAACTTCACAATTGCATAGGACTTGATGCCCCCCGATGCCGCGCGAATTTCTGCCTCGCCCGGGTCGAGCGGCGACAGCAGCATGAGCCTGGCTTCGCCGTCTTCCGCGAAAAGCTGCAGGCCCGGCTCTTTTTTGTCGAGGTCTTCAGCCTGCCAGATGCCGATGGAGGTTTCCAGCGTCACGGGAATGCGACCCTTGACCGGCAGGCCTTCGGCATCAGTCAAAAGCAGGGTCACTTCGGTCATGCTACGGCCGTCGGCAGGAACGCCGGTGGGCGGCACCTGCACGCTTAGCTTGGAGAACTTGCCGGCAGCGCTGACCTGAACGGCGGTTTTACCGCGCACATTGCCAAATGAATCGACTTGCTCCAGCTCAATGTTGTTCAGCCCAGGGTTCAGATCAACGCCGATGTATTCCCAGGCCTGGACGCCGCTGGAATCCAGAACACTTTTACGGCCCACGCGTTTTTGCGATATTTCAACGCCATTGACGCGCAGGCGGAAGTCGCTGCCGGCTGCGCCTTTGACGAGAACATCTGTCTGCGCAACACCAAAGGTCTGTTTGTCGGTGGGACTGACAATCTGCAGCCTGGCGTCAAACGTCGGCATCAATTTATCGAGGTCGAGGCGTTCTGAAGTGGTGCCAGGCTTTGCCGGCGAGGCAATAGCAGGCTTCACACCGGGGCTGGTGATGAGTGGCGTTTTCACGCCGACAAGGCCGCTGGCGGGCAAGCCTTTGACGTCAACCAGTGGCGCGACGCCATCGGCCGTGATGCGGGCCTTGACGGCGAATTCGGCTTCAGAGCCGGCGCGGGCGCGCTGCAGCCGCAGGTCAATGGCCTCCTGCACGGCCACGGCACAACCATCGACAGCAAAGTTCACCTTTAAAAGCTGCCCTTTTTTCATATCGACGAAACGCGTGGCCGCGTCGCCCGCGTTGCGCGCATCAAGCACCGCCAGTCGGGCACCCTCGGGCAAGGTGGTGGCATCAACCTTGAGCACATGGGTCTGGGGGCGAATGTTGTAGAGGCTGAATTTGCCCTCGGCGTCGGTGGTCACGAAGGTGCCGTCTTCCATGTACAGGCGCACATCTGGAATGCCGCGTTCTTCGGCGTTTTGAATGCGGTCGCGGTTGCAGTCAGCAAACACCTTGCCGACGATGAAGCCCCGGTCACTGAAAACACCCGGCAACACCTGCACGGTGGCGGTTGCGATATTGCTGGCCTTGGTCACAATTCCCGTAGTGACTCGCGCGCTAAAAGCCTGGGCACGGTTAATACCGTCACCTTGCAGGGCTCCCGGACCCACACGAACGCGGTAACTCATGGTGAGGACGACGCTGTCGGCAATGGAGCCCACGTTAAAAATGAGCTTGGGACCGATGCCCCCCTCGGGCTCGGGCACCTTTGACCCATCAAGGCGCGCGGTGCCTGCGTTCAGGCGAGCGCTGCCCGGCACATAGGCAAAACCTGCTGGCAGGTGATCTTCGAGCTGTATCTGTCCTAGCAGTTGGCCGCTGCTGTTTTTTATCTTGACACTGTAGTCAACAAACTCGCCCAGATCAACGGTTGAGCGTGACGCCGTTTTTTCAACGGACAAGCCGCCCAGGTTGCTGGCGTCGAGTGGCACATCAATACGCACCGGGCCAGTGGCCAGGCTCACCAGGAACTCTCCGCCATACGAGCCTTTTGGATCGGTAGCCCGACCGGCAGCCAGAAGCGCCGGCGCCAGCACCGACGGAAAACTGTAGCCGCCTGGCGGGGTTACCAGCAATTTATACATGTCCGGCGCGACGGTCGGAAACTCATACTGGCCGGTGGACCCGGTCACCACCGTATTGGGGGCGGGAGTCACACCGTCGGCCTGAAAAACGACTGCGGGTGAATTGGTGCTGACGTTGAACAAGACCACGGTGGCGCCGCTGACCGGCGCATTGCTGCGACCGTCGTACACCACGCCATAGGGGTCGATGAGCAAATTGACATTGATCTCATTCCCACCACAACCCAGCATGGTGGCCCCAAGGGTGTCGTTTTTCGTGGTGTTGAGTATGGTGTCACCCGGACGACCAGCCTGGCTCGTGAGGGTAATACTCGGCACGATGCGGAAGGTTCCTGTATTCAGACCCGTCTCGGTTGCGATGAAGCTCTCAACGTCGCCCGTGATGGCCGACTTGATGATGACGGTGTAGCTCTCAACCCTTGCCGCATCAAGATTGCACTGCGCTGCGCTGGCCTGCACATAAGCGACCTGCTCCGTGTGGGCCACGTTGATTGGTTGCGCGAAAGCGGCGTCCCGGAAATAGGCAATCGTCGGCGGCAGCTTGGGAACCGTCGTCGTGGTCTGGTTCGAATCAACTGACGCTGCTACCGCTGACAAACCGTCGTTAAAACCGACTTTTGCCGTGTTGAAAATATCGCCACTCGCGTTGCTATTGATTTTTACGTCGAAGGTCCGCACCACGGTCTGGCCGGGGTCAATTTTGGCGAAGCCAAAACCCACGGCATCAACCAGCGCCAGATTGGCGGGCGGTGTGGACGTGTAGGTATTGGCATCGGTGCCAGCGCTGTGGTACAGCGGTGTTCCGGGGCCGGCCGGGCCCAACCGCACGAACGCGGTGTTGGCGGGAATCGCATCACGCACCACGACCCGCGATACAGGGCTGCCGTCAATCGTCACGGGCACGCCCGTGGCAGCGGTACTGCCGGTGTTCTGCACGGTCAGCGTGTAGGTCAGTACCTCGGCGGTGACTGCGCTTAGCTTTGAAACGCCCTTTTGCAGCCGCATGCTGGCGCCCAAAGCGGTCAACACGGTGTCAGTCACGGTGCGGGTCGCGCCCTGCAGCTGACTGGTAGCGGTGAAATTCACCAGCGCGGTTTGCCCGAGTGACACGGCGGCACCGATTTGCCCCTGCAACACCACGTCAGCACTTTCGCCGGGTGCCAGAGTAATGGTGCTGCCTGCGGCGAGCACGGGCTCACCGGTATCGGCCGCGCCGTTGCCGTTGATGTCGCGGTAGAGCGTCAGGCCCGTCAGATCAAAGTTGTCGCCCGTTGTGTTGCCGAAGGTCAGCGCGTAGGTGGCAGTTACATTGCCGCTGTTGGTCACGCGGTACGGGAAAACAGCGAAAGAGCCAGGTGAGCGATTAAAGGTTTGTGCCGGGCGAATTTGTACCGCCTCCACCGGCTGGACGATGACCACGACGGTATTGGAATTCAGCGTGGAGAAGAAGCCAGCGTTGGTGTCAAAAAAGGTTGCCCTGGCCTGGTTGTTGATGCGCAGGCCCGCCAGCGGCGTGGCGGCATACGCCGATGCCAGGAGCAACAGCGACGCCAGAAAAAGACTAATAAGGCGTGCAACTAGGCTGCGCACCGGCTAACTTTCACAGAGGGTTGATCGAGAAACATGCGATGAAGAGGCTTGGGCTGGTTTTGCGGCCGCTTTTCAACGGGCACTGTTGCAAGTGCCCGTTGAAAAGCGGGAAGAGCCATGCTCTCCCCGCGAACCGTTTAGCTAATGTCTGGTTAAGGCTTACGGATTGATCTTCACGCCGAAGGTCAGAACGACCGAGGCGGAAGGCGTCAGCGTGCCGATGGTGGCGCTGATAGTGCCGGCGTTGCCGGTTGTCGGCGCGGTGATCGTGCTAGCAGGCACGGTCACGGCCGGGTTGGTACCAGCGATGTACGTCGTGGACGCTGGTGTCGCGTCGCTCAGAACCAGGCTATCAACATTGGCAGAGCCGTTGTTCGTAGCAGTCACGCGATAGCGGATACACGCGTTAGGAATTGCACCTGTCGTGATGGTTGCCACCGAATAAGCGGTATCCGGCGTGCCATCGCAAGCTGCATCCAGCGCCTGCTCTTTGAGCAGCACGATGTTGCCGGAGATCACGGTAGTGGTGTCCGTTGTGCTGACGATGACAGGTGCATTCGCGCCATTGATCAAGCCCGCCGTGGTGGCCGTCAGCGTGGTGGTGTTCACCACGCCGATACCAACACCGGACGACGCCGTCACTTTGACCAACAACTGCTTGCTGGCACCAGCCGCGATGGAGCCGAGATCGGCCACCGTATTAATGACCGGATCAGTGGCGTCGATGATATTGTTGTTGTTCGCATCAAGGTACACGACGGAGGTGAAGCCGGCTTGCGTCTCGCTCAAGGACAAACCAATGGTACGAGTGGCATCAATATTCTCGGCAACGTTACCCGCATTGGTGATGGTGTGGGTGTAGATCACGCTGCCACCGGGAACCACTTGGCCCACGTTGGTTGGCGTCACGGTCACGCTTCGGATGGTGTTGACGATCACTGAATCCGTGATCTTGTCGGCGGAACCCGTCGAAGGCGACAACGCACGGAAGGTGATGACCTGACCACCAGGAATGGCGGCTTGGCCGGCCGGAACCGTCACGTCAGCAAATACTGTCGCTGTGGCATTCTGCGCGACGATACCGGTGTTGGTGACCACCGTTCCGGCGCTGTCACGGAAAACCACGGTCCAGCCAAATGGCAAGGTCAACGAGCCAAAAGTCGAATCGGTACTGGCAGCCAGATTAAAGGTGTCTCCGGTGGAACCTGATCCATTAACAACATTCAGCGTGAAGCGCGTCGTGGTGCCCGGATTGGTGGCGTTGGTAACGATGGTTCCGGCGCCCGCTCCTGCGAACGGGCCCACACCCAGACTTGCAATGCTGGAAGTCGTGCTGGCGTTGATGCTGTTCGTCAAGTCCACCGTGTTGACGGCGATGGTCGTCAGGGTGTCGGTGGCCGTTGCGATCTTGGTCGGGTCAAACTTCGACGTGGCGGTTTTGGATACGCTGTAAGGGCCACCGGTGACACCGGCTGGCAGGGTCACTTTCAACACCACGGTGTAGGTGTTGTTAGGGGCCGTCAAGATGCCCGTCACTGGACCGGTATCGGGAATGCCGTTGCCATTGGTATCGACCAGCGGCGTGACGCCGTCAGCCTTGTACAGGGCGAACGAGCTGCCTGCCGGGAAGGACGACGTGGAAATTGCCACATCAAAGCTGTCGATACCGTTGCCGGTGTTGGTGAACACGTTGCTGAAAGTCACCGTGCTGCCTTGGGCGGCGCTGGCAACCGTCGAACCGGCTGCAGTGACGCTGGCGGTCTGGTTCACACTGAACACAAACGTGTTGGTATTGGCGGTCGGAATAGCGGCGGCGCCATCGTTGTAGGCAAACGTCGCTGTGTTGTTCAACGGCGCTGCCGCCAGATTAGCGTTGATGCTGACCTGGAATGTCAGGGTACCCGCCTGGCCTGCAGCCACGCTACTGATGATGCCCGTGACGGTGTTGCCGGTGACGCTGTAATCGATGGTCGGAGCCGTGCCATTGAGGTCGCCTGTTGCATCAGACAGCGCGGTGGCGCCAGTCACGCTCCAACGACCCGAGCCTGCGACGTAGGTCATGCCGACTGGCAGCGCGTCGGTCAGCTTGACGGCGCTGGCCGCGATATTGCCGGTGTTGTTGTAGCTCAAAGTGACCGTATAGGGACCGGAACCTGACGCACCCGACACCGCGCTCATCGTCTTGGTGGCGTTGATGTCGGCGTTTGCGGTGATAGTGGTTGTGTCCGTTACAGCCGCAAAAACAGCGGGGGCGAAGCCGGAAGTGGCCGTGATCACCAGTGTGTCGATGGCCCCGGTGGTCGCGGTAGTGGGCACATTGCCCACAGCAACGAAGCGGAAAACCGTGCCGGGGGCCAGGTTACCCGTGCTGGTAATGAGCGTTGTGTTGTCCGCAACACCGTCGCCGTTGGCGTCAGCATAGAAGCTGACCGACGTAAAGGTAAACCCGCCGGAATTGGCTTGACTCAACGCGAAAGTGTCTGAGCCGTTACCCGTGTTGGTCAAAGTGACCGGGTAGCTGACCTGAGTGCCGGCCGCAGCCGTTTTGGACAAGTTTTGCGTGATGGTCAGCGCAGCGACTTGTTGCACGATGGTTGAAACCACGTTCGACGAGACCGAACGCGTGACGGCTGAACCGTCAACATAGGTGGCCGAAGCCTGGTTACCGATGCTGGTGCCGGCCAGCGGCGATGCCGCGTGACCGGACCCGGCAAAGAGCAGGAAGAAAACAGCGATAGCCGCGAAGGCGATCCAGATGCTCTGGAGCTTTGCTCCGGCACTGGACCATGGGTTTGATGTGTGAGTCATTTCTGACATCTCCTCGTTAAATTGATTTCTACTAAAAATAAAACTGAAAACTAAAGCGGGACGTTCACTAACTTTTCCTCGAACTCTTCGCCGCGCCGCAGGCGTTAGCTATTGGGTACCCTCCTTTGCACAGGGGGATCCAGTGCAACAATGGAGTGAAGTTGGAGGGCCTGGCGGGCAGCGCGGACTGCGCTGCGAAGCGTGCGGGTGTTTTGCACGTTGAGGAAGGGCACGTTACTTCGCCTTCTGCGGCGTGGCGACGGCACCAGAAACAGGGTCAACGACGGCTCGCGCGCTGACGGTTGCCTGGTCATTGGCAGGCAATTCGCCCAGTGCCCAGCGCAGGGCGCGGTAGTCTGAATAAGGCACCGGCCGCTCTTCAAGCTTGCCCTGGGCATTTTTGACCATGGTTTTGAGCGGAATGGCGGCAAAAACTTTGCCGTCTACGCTGGCCTCGGCATTGGCGGGCTTGGCACTGCCTGGCAGGTAGCTGATGCCGTCCGGCAAGGGCAGCGTGGCCACCAGTGACTTGATGGTGGATTTGCCGTTGTTTTTATGAACGGTTTGGTATTCCAGCGTGTCGCCAGGCGCGGCTTTGTCGGCGGGCAGCAAAGTTTCTTTTCCCTCTGCGGATTTACCGACCCGGAACACAGAGAGCGTGGCATCAACGGACTTTGATGCCTGATTGCCAGTCTGTTGAGCCATGGCAGGCGACGCGGTCATGCCCCCAAAAAGCAGGGAACCTGCCAAAATTGATATAAATTTAAACATGAGCACTTTCACAGAAAATAGGGAATTGAAATGAGAACTCGGGTCGAGCTAGACGGGTATCGGCCTGTCGAAAATCAGTGTTTTCATCCGGAATACCGACGCAGCGGTAAGCGTACCGTTACAGAGCGCTAGTTTACCCAGTAGGCCTATTCCTACACCGATTGAAAATTACCAAAGCGCTTACTTTTTCACAAAATGTTGTAAATATGAGCCATCAATTAGAAGTTACATAAATATTGCATTTATATTTTTTAGCTTATTTTTGATTTTTATGATTTTTATTAAATTTTCGGAAGTCAGACAGAAACACAATTCAACATGTACGAATCGGTCAATTTGACGGATTTGGACGCACGAAGAAAAGGGCAGCGACCGGAAAACAGCAACGGGTCAGCCATGAATAGCAGGTCGGCGTACGGTCAACGCAAGGTCTGCCCCGAGTTTTTCGGCGTCAAGCATTTGCCGCTTGATGCTATTTTTTTAATAGCTTTACACACACATATCGCATGAGCTGAAGGCCTTTTTGGCGTATGAAACAGTGGCTGCGCAGCTTGTCTTGTCGCGCGCAGTTCGGGCTAGCCAGGGACGCAACCCGACATCCCCAAGCCTTCTCCAGCTTTGGCAGGAAAAAACCAGATGACGGATTTCGCTGCGCTGATGCGACGAGCATTGATTCAGAGTCACTATGTTTTCAATAGCTGATTACGCATGTGATACCTGGGCCTGAGGCCTGTTTTATGTATGAAACCAGGCATCAAAAGCAAAACTTGCGTTATAGCGGTTTGAATGGGGTTTCGACGATAAAGTCGCCTTATGAACTGGCAAGAATTTACGGCGTTACTGGTGCTCGCCACGGCAATGAGCTTTTCGCCCGGGCCGAACACCACGCTGGCCAGCGCGCTGGGTGCCAATCACGGGCTGCGCCGGACGATGCCGTTTGTCTGCGCCGTGCCCGTCGGCTGGGGCGTGATGCTGGGGCTGTGCGCGTTGGGCCTGGGCGCGCTGCTGCTGGCGGTTCCGCTGTTGGCCTGGGCGGTGAAACTGCTGGGCGTTGCTTACCTGCTCTGGCTCGCCGCCAAATTAATCGGGGTTAGATTCCAGTTTCCGGGCAACACCAGCCTCACGGATTCAAGGGTTAGCATCAGCCCGCCGGCGGTTACCTTCTGGCAGGGCGCGGCGCTGCAGTTTGTCAACATCAAGGCGTGGCTGCTCGCTGTCGCCATCGTCAGCGGCTGGATTGCCGGGCGAGGCGACGCTGCCGTTCGCTTTGCCATCGTGCTGCCCGTCATGCTGTTCTACGCATTTGTCAGCAACCTGACTTACGCCATGGTCGGCTCGCTGCTGCGCGACTGGCTGGCCGGGCCAAATGGGTCGGGGCGCCGTCTGGTGTGGTTTAACCGCGTGATGGCGCTGGTTCTGGTGGCAACCGCCGTCTGGATGCTTTTCGTATGAGCGCCATCCCCCGCGCTGCCGAAATGCAGGTTCAGATCAACAAGGGCCTCTGGCTGGGCCTGCTCGGCATCATCATTTTCGCCGTCACGCTGCCGATGACGCGTCTGGCCGTGGGCACTCATGATGCGCCGCAGATGTCGGGCATGTTCATCGCGGCAGGCCGGGCGGTGGTTGCCGCCGCGCTGTCAGCCGCTTTTTTGCTGGCCACCCGCGCGCCGCTGCCCCGGCGTAGCGACTGGTGGCCGCTGGCCATCACGGCGGGTGGCGTGGTGTTTGGCTTTCCGTTTCTTACCTCGATTGCCATGCGCTATGTAGAAGCCATGCATGCCAGCGTGATTGTGGGCGTGCTGCCGCTGGCCACCGCCGCTGTGGGCGCGCTGCTGCACCGCCAGCGGCCGTCTTCGGGCTTCTGGGTTTGTGCCGCTTTGGGCAGCGTGCTGGTGGTGGCCTTTGCCATGCTGAAGTCCGGCAGCGCCGGCGGCCTCTCGCTACGCCCGGCCGACCTGCTGCTGCTGGCCGCCATGTTGTGCGCCGCCGTGGGTTACGGCTACGGGGCCAGGTTGTCGCAGCAGATGCGCGCAGAGCATGTGATCTGCTGGGCGCTGGTGATCTCGGCGCCGCTGACGCTGCCACTGACCTTCATCAGCTGGCCGCAAGCACCGCTGAAGGCTGCGGCCTGGTGGGGCTTTGCCTACGTGGCCGTGTTTTCCATGTGGCTGGGCTTTTTTGCCTGGTACCGCGGCCTGGCACTGGGTGGTACGGTGCGGGTGAGTCAGGTGCAACTGGTGCAGCCGTTTTTGTCGATGCTGTTTGCCGTGCCGCTGCTGGGCGAACAGCTCGATGCGGTGACGGTGGGCTTTGGACTGGCGGTGATTGCGACGGTGTTTGTCGGCAAGAAGATGCCGGTCGCAGCTCAAAAATGAGGGCCTCTGGCTTGGCGCCACTTCATCCCCACGTGCGCCGTTCGTAATCCCGCTGCTGGCGCTTTTCAAAAAAAGGGAAATCCCTGTAGTAGAACGAGACACAGGCTGCGACCGCAGACCTGCAACCTGCGTCCGATTTAGGGACACCCTATGTCCCCTGGTAGCCCTGACAAGCAGCAGTAACGCCAACTTCCCCAGTGAAATCAACGGCTTGAGACCGATCGGTTCAGGCAGCAGTCAGTGGCACGGTGGTTGCTACCAGATTGCAGCAAAGTGACATTCGAATGTGTCACCACCGGAATGCATCACCCGCCGCATTCCTCCAAACACAAGGAAGACAAAATATGAAAGCTGCTGTACTGCACGAGTACGACGAGTCGCTCAGCAGTGGTGCCTTTGTGCGCTACGAAGACGTGCCCGATCCAAAAATTGAGAGCCCGACCGATGTGATTGTGCGCATTGGCGGCGCTGGCGTGTGCCGCACTGACCTGCACGTGGTCGAGGGCATCTGGCGCAGCAAGGTCGAGGTCAAGCTGCCCTACATCATGGGCCACGAGAACGCCGGCTGGGTCGAGGCCATGGGCTCGGCAGTTACTGGCGTGAAGGTCGGTGATGCGGTGATCTGCCACCCGCTGGTAACGAGCGGCCACTGCCTGGCTTGCCGGCGCGGTGATGACATGCACGCCGAAGATAGCCGTTTTCCCGGCATCAACGCTGATGGCGGTTATGCCGAGTACCTGCGCACCGACCAACGCTCGCTGATCAAGCTGCCCAAGACGCTTGCGCCCAAAGACGTTGCTCCGTACACCGACGCCGGCCTCACCGCCTACCGCGCTGCAAAAAAGGCCTCGCGCCATCTGCTGCCGGGCGAATATGCGGTAGTCATTGGTGCGGGCGGTCTGGGCCATATCGGCATTCAAGTGCTGGCGGCGCTCTGCGCTGCTGAAATCATCATCGTGGACCGTTCCGATATGGCGCTTCAACTGGCCAAGGAATGCGGCGCTCACCACTTGGTCAAGGCCGACGGCAACGAAGTTGCACGGGTGCTGGAGCTGACGAAAGGCAAGGGGGCCGAGGCTGTGATCGACTTTGTGGGCGAAGGCGATGCCATCGCCAAAGGGCTGGCGATGACGCGAAACGCCGGCAGCTACTACATCGTTGGCTACGGCGGCAAGATCGAGCTGCCGACCATCGATATGGTCACCAGCGAAAAAAGCATCATCGGCAACCTGGTGGGCACTTATCCAGAGCTGGTAGAGCTGATGGCACTGGCAGACCGTGGCCTGGTGCATCTGGCCACGCGCGAGTACAAGTTGAAGGACGCGAATCAGGCGCTGCTGGATCTGCACCACGGCAAGGTCAAGGGCCGAGCGGTGCTGATTCCCTGATCCGGTAATCCATTGGCCTTCACTTTCAAGGGATTTCAATGACACCCGTTCCCGTAACTGTGCTGACCGGCTTTCTGGGCGCGGGCAAGACCACCCTGCTCAATCGCCTGCTGCGGGGCGCTGAGGGCAAGCGCTATGCCGTGATCGTGAATGAATACGGCGAGCTGGGTATTGATGGGTCTCTCGTTGTTGGCGCCGAAGAAGAGGTTTACGAGCTGAACAATGGCTGCGTCTGCTGCAAGTTGCGCGGTGACCTGATCCGCGTGGCGAGCAACTTGCTGAAGCGCCCCGGCCGCTTTGACGGCATCATCATCGAGACCACCGGCCTGGCCGATCCGGCACCGGTGGTGCAGACTTTTTACTTTGACGACTTGCTGCGCCAGCACACGCGCATCGACAGCGTGATTTGTGTGGCCGATGCGCGTCACCTGGCCGGGCAACTCGACGATGCGCCGGAGACCGGGGCGCAGCTGGCGCAGGCCGATCTGGTGTTGTTGAACAAGGTCGATCTGGCCAACGACGCCATGCTGGCCGAGGCCGAGCGTCTGGTGCAACAACTCAACCCATCGGCGGAGCTGCGACGCTCGGTCCACGGCGACATTCCGCTTTCGCAACTGCTCGATCGCGGGGCGTTTGATCTCAGCCGGATGCGCGTGCCGGGGCCGCGCCTTGGCGCGACACCGGTCGGCACGCGCTCACACGTCTATCGACCGGCTGCCGCAGGTCAACATAGCAAAGGTATCGACAGCGTGTCACTGAGCTTTACGCAAGCGCTTGACCGAAGCCGCTTCATGCCCTGGCTGCAAGGACTGGTGACGGAGCGCGGCGCTGATCTGCTGCGCGCCAAGGGCATCGTTGCCTTTGAAGGGGCGGACCGAAGGTTTGTCTTTCAGGCAGTTCACATGACCGTCGATAGCGGCCTGGACCGGGCCTGGGCAGAAGGCGAGTCGCGCGAATCGCGGCTCGTATTTATTGGCCGCAAGCTTGATGCCGGCGAGTTGCGCAGCGAGCTGCTCCACTGCCTTGCGGACGCTGATACGGTGGCGGCATGAACGCGGCCCCACCTCTGCTAAATCTTCTCGGCGCGTCCTGGACACTGGGCGCACCTGTTGTGGCTGCGGTCTGGGATGCAGAAAGCGGCGCGATTGGTTTTGCACTGGGCGACGGCCACCTCGCAGTCGTTAACGCTAAATGGGCAGCCGGTCCACGCGTCGAGCCCAAGCCCGGCGGCGGCGTTACCGTGATTGAAGCGCAGGCACCCGCACCGCAGCCTGTGCGTGCGGCTTGCCACCAAGGCAGTTGCCTGTCCCTGTCGGCTGATGCAGGCGGCGGCTTTTTGACCGGTGGTGACGACGGGCGCGTGGTACATATTCCACGAGTTGGCGCACCCGCCGTGCTGGCACATTTGCCCGACACATGGGTCAATGCGCTGGCGTCTTGCAGCCGCACCGGCACACGGGCCTTTGCCAGCGGCAAGCAGGTACACCGCATGGTTGCAGGGGCGAATGAATCCATAGCTCTGCCGGCGCCCGCCACAGCCCTCGCCTTCAGTCCTGACGGCGAATGTTTGGCCATTGCACACAGCGGCGGCGCCACACTATGGTCCAACGACGGATCCAGCCGGCTGCTGGCCTGGAGCGGTTATCACCGCGCGCTGGTCTGGAGCCCTGATGGCCAGTATCTGGTTTCGGGCATGCAGGAAAACGCCCTGCATGGCTGGCGCGTTGCCGATGGCGGCGATATTGAAATGGGTGGCTATCCAGGCCAGCCGCTGTCGCTCTCGTTCGCGCACGACGGACGTTACCTCGCCACCAGCGGCGGCACGCGGCCGGTGTGCTGGGGCTTTGACCCGCCCAACGGGGCCGACCAGCCCGTGGAGTGCGGCATCGCCAGCAAAACGCCGGTGACTTGCGTCGCATGCCATCCAGGGCAATCGCTGATTGCAGCCGGTTATCACAATGGCGCCGTGCTGCTCTGCCAGCCCGGCAGCAGCGAAGGGCTTTTCATCAAGGGCTCGGGTGGCGGCGCGGTCAATGTGCTGACGTGGTCAGGCGATGGCAGCCGCCTTGCATTAGGCACACAGGATGGCTTGCTGGGCTGGCTCAGTTTGCCTGAAGGGCTTTTTCGTTCCCGCAACCCTGATCGTTCAATCAAGGAGTCGATTCAATGAGCCCAGACCCAACCAGCAAAGACTTTTTTTTCGCCGAACTGGCCCGTCTGTCCGACGAGATGATCGCCGCGTATGACAAGGACTTTGCGATGGGCGCACTGGTTCTGGCGGCCCGCTTTATTGCAGAACGCGACCGGCCTGCCGCCGCAGAAGCCGGTAGTAGCCCCGAAAAACAGCCGCCTACCGTGCTGCAGTGATTTGCGGCGCAAGAGCGCCATCAGTCGACGATCCGGCCCTCAGGATGGCGGGGCCGATCATGTGCGCCTCCCGCCCGATGCAAGGCGGGCAATCCCGCCACGGCGCGTGCGCTCAGGCAAGGCCGTTTCTGGTGAACGCCGCATGCGCCTTGCCCGCCCTCTCCCCTGTCGAAGACACCACATCTTTCGCGCCCACGCGCTGCTGGCAGCCGGCGCCATGCTCGCGTCCATTTCTACTGCATCCGTGGCGCCGGGAAGACGCACTGCAACGAGCTCAACAAACACGGCGGCATTGCTGCACTCAACAAATTAGCGTTTGTGCGCAGGCGTCCCACGATTGGACGTGGTGTTGCTTCGAACTGTCCCAGAACACGACGCATCGCCGTCTTCGCATAAACCCTGTGGCGTTTCTCTCCAGTGAAAACCAAGTCGCACTAGGGTTTTGGAGCTGTGGCATACAAATCGCTAATAAAGATGTAGGGCAGTAGCCCGAACACAGCAAGGGGTAACACGGTCTGGCCGTCATGCTCCAAGCGATTTGACCAAACGGTGCAACTTACTTAAAGGAGAACTCAATGGCTGCGGGTTTAACACTCAACAAGATCACCTCTCAAAAGGGGATCAATATCGGCGAGGCGACTCGTCGCATCGCCGATCTCGGCTGGCAACCGAGCTATGTGCAGGAAGCGATGACCTTCCCGACTGACTACAAAATCAGCAAGGCACCGCGCGACCCGATGAAGCAGGTGCTTCGATCCTACTTCCCGATGCAGGAAGAAAAGGACAACCGCGTCTATGGCGCGCTCGACGCCGCCCTGCGCGGTGACATGTTCCGCAATACCCAGCCGCGTTGGGTCGAGTGGATGAAGTTGTTCCTGGCGATCATTCCATTTCCAGAAATATCGGCTGCACGCTCGATGGCCATGGTCGCCCGGCTTGCTCCAGGCGAAGAGCTGCGCACCGGCTTCACGATGCAGATGGTTGACGAGTTTCGCCACTCCACGATTCAGATGAACCTGAAAAAGTGGTATATGGAAAACTATATCGACCCTGCTGGATTCGACATCACCGAAGCTGCCTTCGGCAAGTGCTACGCAACGACCATTGGCCGCCAGTTCGCCGAAGGTTTCCTCACCGGCGATGCCATCACGGCTGCCAACATCTACTTGACGGTGGTGGCAGAAACCGCCTTCACCAACACCTTGTTCGTCGCGATGCCCTCCGAGGCCGCACGCAATGGCGACTACGCGCTCTCAACGGTCTTCCTGTCGGTGCAGTCCGACGAATCGCGTCACATCGGCAACGGGCATTCCCTGCTGATGTCGCTGGTCAACGACCCAAGCAATCACCTGCTGCTGGAGCGCGATCTTCGCTACGCGTTCTGGCAGAACCACGCCATCGTCGATGCGGCGATCGGCACCCTCGTCGAATACGGCACGACCGACCGCAACAAAAATAAAGAGTCTTACGCTGAGCTCTGGCACCGCTGGATCTACGAAGACTACTACCGCACCTACATGCTGCCGCTGGAAAAGTACGGCGTGAAGATTCACCACGACGACGTCGGCGCAGCCTGGGACCGGATCGTCAAGAAGAACTACATCCACAAGACGGCTCAGTTCTTCTCGGTGGGCTGGCCGGTCAATTTCTGGCGCATTGAAGCCCAGACCGAAAAAGACTTTGACTGGTTCGAACACAAATACCCCGGTTGGTATGCCGAGTTCGGCGACTACTGGAAGTGGTATGCCAGAAAGAGCGTGCCGGGCCAGACCAACATCCTGTTCGACCAGGAAAACGGCTACGCCTATCCGCACCGTTGCTGGAGTTGTATGGTGCCCTGCCTGATCCGTGAAGACTTCTGCTACGACGAGGTTGACGGCAAGACGTTTACCTATTGCTCCGAGGTCTGTCGCTGGACCCACAAGGTGGCCTTTGCTGCCGAGTACGAAGGCCGTGCGACTCCCGCCATGGGCCGCTTCAGTGGGCGTCGTGAGTGGGAAGAGTGCTACCACGGCTGGGACCTGGCTGACGCCATCAAGGATCTGGGCTTCGTGCGATCTGACGGTAAGACGCTGATCCCGCAGCCGCACTTGCGCTTCGACGACAAGCAGATGTGGACGCTCGATCACGTGAAGGGCTACACGCTGGGAAGCCCGTTGATCGGCTTCCGGGCGCTGACGCCTGAGGCTCGCGAGGAGGCTGCCATCGAGTATCGCAAGGGCTTCAAGATCAACCCAATCTAAAGCACCCTCACGCCGCCGCCAGACCTGTTGGGTTAGCGGCGGCCAACGAATGCAAAAGAAAGATAGACATGTCGGAGATCCTGTCGAAAAAGAGGGTTCACACCGTGCGTTTCGAGCCGGTTGGCGTGGAATTGGAAGTCGAGGAAGGCGAATGGATTCTGGATGCGGCTTTTCGCCAGGGCATCGCGGTGCCGCATGGTTGCCGTGAGGGCCAGTGCAGCAGTTGCAAATGCGTGCTTCTCGAAGGCGACGCGGAGGTGGAGGACTATTCCACTTTCGCGCTGCCTGACTACGAGCGCGACACCGGGCATATCCTGCTGTGCCGAAGTTATGCATTCAGCGACCTGACGATTGAATTGCTGAACTTTGATGAAGACCTCTTGCGCCGGGCAATCGCGGTAAAGGCTTTTGATGGCGTGCTGAGCGCCGTCACGCCACTGACCCACGACACGCGGATGCTTGAAGTCCAGCTGGAACAGCCGATGAAGTTTTGGGCCGGCCAGTTTGTAGAGATCCACGTGCCCGCAGCGGGGGTGACTCGCTCGTACTCGATGGCGAGCACGCAGAGCAGCCCGTCGAAGCTGCAATTCATCATCCGCAAGTACCCTGACGGCGCTTTTTCGTCGCTGCTCGATACCACGCTGGAGCCAGGCACCGGGTTAACGGTCAAGGGACCGTTCGGGACCTGCTTTCGTCGCGAAGGACAGACCGGGCCGATGATTCTCGTCGGCGGCGGATCGGGCATGTCGCCGCTATGGTCGATCTTGCAAGATCACATCGAGAGCGGTGAGCAACGACCGATCCGCTTCTTCTACGGTGCGCGTACGCGCAAGGATCTGTTCTTTCTCAACGAGTTTGAGGCAATCGCTGCCAGGCTCGCCGACTTTGAATTTATCCCTGTGCTGTCACAGGCCACAGCCGAAGACGCCTGGACTGGCGAAACCGGCTTTGTGCATGAGGCCGTAGAGCGCATTTTTCGTGCCCAGCAACTGCCCGGCGAGGTTGACGCTTACACCTGCGGGCCGCCACCCATGATCGATGCCCTGCTCCCGGTACTTCAACGCCTGGGCGTCGCGCTTGACCATACCCATGTCGATAAGTTCACCCCGGCGAGCGCAAGCAAGCCGAATCTCGTTCATTAAACCTTGAGGAGAAAATTCCATGACCATTGCCGCCACTGACTACGTACCCGTGAACTCAGGCGCTGCCGGCGCTGCAAAATTTGCAGGCTCGGACAGCCGCAAGTACAACTACTTCACGCCAAAAGGGCGCAAGGCCACGCACTACGAGGACATGACCCTCGACGTGCAACCGGACCCCAAGCGCTACCTGATGCAAGACTGGATCATCAACTTTGCTGACGGCACGCCAACTTACTTTGAGGGTTGGACGGCAGCCAAGTCCAGTGACTGGCACACCTACCGCGCAGTCGATGAAGAGTGGGAGCGCACCCACTATCAGCGCCAGTCGACCATTTGCGGAATGATCGCGCAGGCGGTTGAAAACGGTCGCCGCTCGGGTGCCCCGACACGCTTCGACAAGGCCTGGGTCAAAGTTCTGGAGAAGCATTTGGGCGCCTACAAGCATGCCGAGTTTGGCCTGGGAACGGCATTGATGCAGGCTCAGCGCTACGGTTACACGCAGATGGTGAACTCGACCATACTGACCAACTCGTCGTACAAACTTCGCTTCTCGCAGGATCTGACGCTGTATCTCAGCGACATCGGCCTGGACATCGATGGCTTTGACGCAGACATCGGGAAAAAGCATTGGCTGGAAGACCCGATGTGGCAGCCGACCCGGCTGCTGATCGAAAGCATTGGCGGCGCGACTGACTACATGGAGCAGTATTTTGCAACCAACATCGTGTTTGAGCCCCTGGTTGGCGAGCTCTTTCGCAGCGGCTTCATCATGCAGGCGGCAGCATCGCAAAACGACTTTATGACACCCACCGTCGTATCTTCAGCAGAAGGTGATTACCAGCGCAACCTGGCCAATACGATCGAGCTGTTGCACATGCTGGTCAGCGACACGGCGCACTCGAAACACAACACGGCCCTTTTCAACGGCTGGCTTGAAAAATACGGCGATCTGGCCGTGAAGGCCGCCAAGAACCTGCAACCCATCTGGTCAATGCCGCACAACAAGGTGGCTCAATTCAGCGACGCTTATGCCAACGCCGTCGCCCGCATGCAAAACATTGCTACACAGGTTGGCCTCAAGCTGCCCAAGTCCATCAGCGTCTGAGAATCATTAATCAAAAGGAGCCACCATGTCAGACCATACAGATAACATTTTCAAGTCCTTCAAAAACCTGGAATTCAAGGACACCGTGTCGCACCAATGCGGCGTGACGCTCAACGACAGCGTCGAGGCGCGCGCCATTGCTGAGCTGATGTCCACCAAGCCCGGCATCACCGTTACCTACATGCCGGCGATGATCCGCATCGACGGCGAAGGCAAGATCGAATTCAAGATGGACGAAATCGCTGCGGAGCTTGGTCGCGAGATGACGACCCATCTGTTCGAAATTTCCACCTCCACCCACTACGGGCGAATGGTGATGATCGATGAAAACACCATGATGCTGTTTGGCGACATGAACGAAGCCATGTCCTACGTGGCCTACGCGTAAGGAGTCGCATCATGTACAAAACCGCAAGCGGCGAAGAAATATTCATCATCGACGGCCATGTCCACAACTGGAACGCCACCAAGGCGAACCAGAAAAACGTACACGGCGAGCAGTTCATCAACTGCTTCTACGCCTACCACTCGTTTTTGAGCCCCAAGGAAAAACAATGGACACGCGAGAAATTCGACCAGTACGGCGGCGAGCAGCTTTATCAAGACCTGTTTGTTGATGGTCCCGACGACATGGCGATCTTTCAGCCGACCTACCTGAAGGACTTTTATATTGATGGTTTCAACACCACCGAACAGAACTCGCTGCTCAAGGCCAAGCATCCGAACCGGTTCGTCCTCAACGGTGCCTTCGACCCGCGCGACAAGGAGGCCGGTCTCGATGCACTTGAGGAGCTGGCAGCTACTCACAAGCTGAAAGGCGTGAAGCTCTACACCGCAGAATGGAAGGGCGATAGCCGCGGCTACAAGTTATCCGATCCCTGGGCCGAGAAATACCTGGAGCGTGCAGAGCAGCTAGGTATCAAAAACATCCACGTACACAAGGGCCCCACCATCTTGCCGCTGGATCGCGACGCCTTCGACGTGGCCGACATCGACGTGGCTGCGACCAACTTCCAGGGTCTGAACTTCATCGTCGAACACTGCGGCCTGCCCAGGCTAGACGACTTTTGCTGGATCGCCACGCAAGAGACCAACGTCTACGGCGGCCTGGCTGTGGCCTTGCCCTTCATCCAGAAGCAGCCGAAATATTTCGCGCATGTGATTTCGCAACTGTTGATGTGGCTGGGGCCGGACAAGCTGCTCTACGGCAGTGACTACGGCATCTGGACACCCGACTGGCTGGTCAAGGCGTTCATGGAGTTTGAGTTGCCGGAGGATATCGCCAAGGAGACCGGCACGGTGCTTGACCTCGAAGCCAAGACCAAAATTCTCGGCCTGAACGCGGCACGCCTGTACGGAATCGACATTGAGGCGCAGAAAAAGCTGCTGGCCCCCGAGCGCGCTGCCGCAGCAAAGCAAAAAGCAAACACGACAGAAGGCGCGATCACCCTGCAGCAAGTCACTGAGGCGGCCTGACCAGATGGCCGCCGTTCACGCCAGACCGGACCGCGCCATGCAAGTGCAAGCTTGCCTGGCGACCGTGATGGATCCAGAGCTTGACGAGTCGGTCACTGAGCTCGGCTTCATCACCGAGGTCGAGCTGCAGGGCGAAGGCGATGTGCGAATCGGCTTTCGTCTGCCAACTTATTGGTGTGCGGCCAACTTCGCCTTCCTGATGGCCGACGACATGCGCCGCGCAGTACAGGCGCTGCCGTGGGTCAGGAGGGTGGAGGTTCAGCTGCACGACCACATGTATGCCGAGGCTATCAACCAGGGCGTCACCAATGGGACCGGCTTTCAGGCGGCTTTTGGCGTCGCCGCAGAAGGCGGACTGGAGGCGTTACGCCGGACGTTTGAGCTGAAGGCCTTTCAGCGCCGCCAGGAGGCGCTGCTGGCACACCTGATCGACATCAAGCACTCCCCCGAAACGCTGGTTTCGCTGGATGTCGGGGCATTGCAGGCTTTGGCGCTCGACGCTGACGGCGATAAATTGGTCGAGCGTTATCTGGAGCGCCGTTCTTTGGTCGGGTGCGCAGGGTGGGCCTTTGTTGATATTGAGAGTCAACCCATCGCGGCTGCGACCCTGCCTTCTTACCTTCGAGACCTGCGCCGCGTCGGCGTCAATGCTGAGTTCAACGGCACACTGTGCCGCGGCCTGCTGGCCGTGCGCGACAAGGACGCGGTGACCTCACATCCGATCCACATCGTTAGGCAGCCTCGCGCTGTATCCGCGCCCTGAAAAGCGCATTACAAAAACAAAAACTGGAGACAAAAATGAAAACATCCGTGCACGCCGCGCATGAAAGCCGGAAGCCACGCACCTTGTCCAAGGCGCTTCCCCTTCTAGCCTTGTTTGCTGCGCCGGTCGCGCTGGCGCAGAGCAGCGTTACGATTTACGGCATCGTCGATCTTTTCGTCGAGACTGCCAGCGCTGGCAATGGCACGGTCACGCGAATCGAAAGCGGCGGCCGAGACGGCTCTCGCCTGGGCTTCAGGGGCCGCGAGGATCTGGGCGGCGGCCTCGACGCGCATTTCACACTGGAGATGGGCATTCTCGCCGACACCGGCGCCCTCGACCAGGGCGGCCTGACCTGGGGCCGGCAAGCCTACGTGGGCCTCGGTGGACCCTGGGGCAACTTGAACCTGGGCCGGCAGAACACCCCACAGTTCCTAACCACCTACGTGCTCGACCCATTCCTGCTCGGGCAGTCAGGCAACCTGTGGAACGTCAGTGGCTACCTGAACTTCAGGCAAAACGACTCCATCGTCTACGAGACCCCGAAGCTAGGTGCGGTGTCGGCGCGCCTGATGTTTGCGCCGAACGAAAAAACGTCGTTGCTCTACGGACGCTACGTGGCCGGCAGCGTCATGTACGCCGACGGCCCGCTGATGCTGACGGCCTCGGTTGATCGAATCGCCGGCTTGGGGACCACGCCCGACCAGAAGTACACGGTCATAGGCGGCACCTATGCCTTGGGCATGGCCAAGATTTACGCCGGCGTGCAGCTGCTCAAGAACACGGTCGGCTTCCCTCAAAATTCGACTAACGCACGGGTCTACAACATCGGCACGCGCGTCGGATTCGGCAACACCACTGTGGTGGCGCAGGTCGCACGGCGCCAGGAACGCAGCCAGTCGGGCCTGAACGCAACCATGGCCAGTGTTGGCGCCGAGTACGCCTTGTCGAAGCGGACCAACCTGTACAGCTCGTTCTCCCGCATCAGCAACGACAGCGGTGCCGCGTGGGGAATGGGCTACACGCAGATCCCCGCCAAGGCAGGCAGCGGCGTGCGCGCGTTGCAGGCGGGTATCAACCACAGCTTCTGAGCCACCCATTGCACTGACTACACACGAGGACGCGAACACTATGCCCAATATCATGTTGCACGACGACGAAGCCCGCCAGGCACTCGGACGCGGGGTTGCCAAGATGGCGCGCGCGGTGCGCGGCACACTCGGCCCGCGAGGAATGAACGCCATCATCGACCGCCCGATCGGCACGCCCATCATCTCGCGCGATGGCGCAAGCATTGCTGCCGAAATCGAGCTTGAAGACCCGTTTGAAAACATGGGCGCGCAGGTGCTGCGTGAGGTCTCCAAGCAAACCAATGAGGTCGCTGGCGATGGCACCACGACAGCGACTGTGCTGGCTGACGCCTTGGTGCAGGACGGACTGGCCTGCCTGGCCAGCGGCGCCAACCCGGTCGAACTGGTTGAGGGGCTGGAGCTGGCGGTAGCCGAAGTCATTGCCGCGCTAAAGCGCAGCGCCCGACCCTTGAGTGGCGGCGATGAGTTGCGCGCGGTCGCCATGGTGGCAGCCAACGACGATCCGACCGGGCTGCTGGTTGCCGAGGCGCTCGAACGCGTCGGCGCCGACGGTATTGTCGATGTGGACTATGGCAGCACCGTTGAGACGCTGCTCGATATCGTCGATGGCATGGCTTTTGACCGGGGCTATCTGTCGCACCACATGATCACTGACGTCGAGAAGATGCAAGTCGTGCTCGACAACCCCTACATCCTGATGACCGACCAGCGCCTGCTGACCCAGGATGAGCTGGGCGCCGTCATCGCGCTGGTGGCCGATTCCAAGCGACCCTTGCTCGTCATCGCTGAAGAGGTGGCACCGGCTTGCGTGATCGGGCTGCTCTCGTGGCGCGACAAGGGGGGCTCGACCGTGGCGGCCATCCACCCGCCCGAGTACGGCCATTGGCGCAAGGCCGCGCTCGAAGACCTCGCCATCCTCACGGGTGGCCGCGTGATTGCACGCGATCTGGGCGGCACCATCGCAGGCGTGCAGTTGCGCGATCTCGGTAGCGCCCGGCAGATTCGCATTTCATCGAACCAGACCGTGGTGACAGCGGGTGGTGGGGATTCAGCCATGATCGAGGCACGTCGGCAGCAGGTAGCTCGCCAGTACGAAATCGCGCCGGAGAACATTGAGCGCGACAAGATCAAGGAGCGTTTGTCAAAGCTCTCCGGCGGCACGGCGGTATTGCTGGCCGGCGGCGCCACACCAGTGGAACAAAAGCGCAGAGTGCATCTGATCGAAGACGCCATCAATGCGGCGCGCGCGGCCATCGCTGAGGGCGTGGTGCCTGGCGGCGGGCTGGCGTTGTTGCGGGTTGCGAGCGAGCTCGACAACCTGGCATCGAGTACCGAAGGCCATGTGCAGCAGGGCGTCAAACTGCTGCAACGGGCCCTGCATCAGCCGTTGCACCACATCGCCGCCAATTGCGGGATGGACCCCAAGGCTGCGGTGCGCAAGACGCTCGAAGCCAAGACCGGTGTCGGGCTCGATGCGCGCAGTGGTCGCTTCGTCGACCTCGTCGACGCTGGCATCATCGATCCGGTCAAGGTAAGCTACAGCGCGGTGCGCAACGCAGCTTCCGTAGCCGGACTGATTCTGACCACGCAAACGCTGATTGCCAAAAAACCTGACCTGTTGGACCCGACGGCAGGTCCAGCAACCGGCGGCGGAGCTGAACGATTGGGACGGGCATGAGGCTCGCCTCACGGCACTTCCGGCCTTCGGTGGGGTTTCTCATATCGGGCGCGGGATTGGTGGTTTCAATCGGCGACGCGCTGGGACAGGGGCTGCGCTAAAGCGTGGCCCTGAGCACGACGCCAAATGACTAACCTGGAGCAAAGCGTTGACATGAGCGTGCCTGGACGCTGGCGAGTGCTGCGCTTTTGCGGTCCGGCGGCGATGGTCAGCGTCGGCTACATGGACCCTGGAAACTGGGCCACCGGCCTTGAAGGCGGCGCGCGCTTCGGCTACCAGCTGATGTGGGTGCTGCTGGCGTCCAGCCTGATTGCCATGCTGCTGCAGACGCTGGCGGCGCGCCTTGGCATCGTCGGCCGAATGGATCTGGCGCAGGCCTGCCGAGCCCACTATCACCGGCCAGTGGTGCTGGCACTATGGATACTTTGCGAGATCGCCATCATTGCCTGTGATCTGGCAGAGCTGCTGGGAAGCGCAATCGCACTCAATTTACTGTTTGGAATTCCGCTGGCATGGGGTGCCTTGATTACAGGCGTCGACGTCATGCTCATCATCGCGTTGCAGCATTACGGCGTGCGCAAACTTGAGGCTCTGGTTGCGGCTTTGGTGGTCACTATTGGCGCGTGCATGGCAACCGAAATGTTCCTGGCGAGACCACTGTGGGGGGCAGTTGCTGCGGGATTCGTGCCGCGACTGGACGCCACGAGCTTGATGGTAGCCATTGGTATTCTGGGCGCAACCGTCATGCCGCATAACCTGTATCTGCACTCGTCGTTGGTGCAAACACGACGTATTGAGCGGCATCCGGCGGCACAGCGAGAGGCCATTCGCTACAACCTGGCCGATACTGTGCTGGCGCTGACGATTGCGTTTTTTATCAATGCATCCATCCTGGCGCTTTCGGCCTCCACATTTTTTGAAAGCGGCATTGTGGTCAGCGAGCTGCGCCAGGCACACGAGTTGCTCACGCCAGCACTGGGCACCACGCTTGCGTCAACGCTTTTTGCGGTTGCGTTGCTGGCAGCCGGGCAAAGTTCAGCCATTACAGGCACGCTTGCGGGACAAGTTGTGATGGAAGGTTTCATCCGCCTTCGCATGAGCCCAATCAAGCGTCGACTACTGACGCGAGCGCTTGCCATCGTGCCGGCCGTTGCGGTGCTTGTGCATGCTGGTGAAGACGGCGTCCTGCAGCTACTGGTGTTGAGTCAGGTTGTGCTAAGCCTGCAGCTGCCTTTTGCCATTTTGCCGCTCATTCGTTTTACCAACGCCGCCAGCATCATGGGCTCGTTTTCCAGCCCGAAATGGCTGCGCGGCGTGGCCTACGGCGCTGCGCTGCTGATCATTTCACTCAATGCGTGGCTGGTTTTTCGGACTCTGGGACCAGAGGGCGCACTGGCAGGCGCAGGTGCTATGCGCTGGGTATTTGCCCTGGTTGGCTTGTTTTGTGGAGTCTTGCTGGTGTGGATCACGTTCGCGCCGCTTCAGCCTACACCTTCACACACACCGTCACCCCAGAAGGCCGAAAGCATGCTATACACAGTCGCCGGCGACAATTTGCGGGTTGCGCCAGACGGAATACGCTCCCTGCTTTAAGTGTGCGGTTACCGTGCCAGTTGCGAGACACGACATTGAGGGAGACACTTATCTATCCTGAAAACACGCAAGGTCAGCCCCTAGCCGCCGGTTCAGGCATCAACCGAACTGTGCCTATGTTGGAGCCATTGGCTGAGCGCCAAACCATGGTGGCATGGGAAAGCTTTGTTGCGGGCGAATCACTTGCGGTCATGCCGCCCGTGTCAAAACTGGTTTTGTCGTCATGGCAGCGCAGCGCACGCGCCGGTGTCGAGCCGGGGGCGCGACTGGCCCCGTTGGCGGTGCGCGGCGACGATGGCCTAGAGCAGCTTCGAAACCGCAGCTACGACCTGATGTGGGCCGCGAAAGGCCTGTTCGTCAATTCAGCACATCTGCTTGAGCGCTCTGGCTCAATCATGATGCTGACCGACCAGCATGGTGTGGTACTGGAAGTTGCCGGAGACATGGGCACACGCGAGTCAGGGCAGGCCATTCACCTCGTGGAAGGGGGTAACTGGCACGAGAGCGTCGTCGGAACCAACGGAATCGGCACAGCGCTGGCGATGCGACGGCCGGTTCAAGTACACGCGGCAGAGCACTTTTGCGAGGGCATCAAACGCTGGACCTGCGCTGCTGCGCCGGTGTTCTTTCCGGGTACGGAGCAAATCCTCGGCGTGGTCGACATCTCCGGGCCGCCCTCCACTTACCAAGGCAGCAACCTAGTGTTGGCCGTAGCCGCAGCGCGCCAGATTGAAGCTGTGCTGGCCGAGCGCGCCAGCCGTGAGCATATCTACCTTCTTGAGGCGTGCCTGAAGTTCGGTGCGCGGGGCAACATGGTCGCCATGATCGTGCTTGACCGGAACGCAAAGATCATCCACCTCAGCGGCGGCTTGCCAGGCTTCGATCTGCGTTTGGGCAGTTCCATGCCCGGCTTGGACCCCGGACGTGCCGCAGAAGAATGGGGCCGCCGTTTACCAGATGGATTGCGCCCCGACTGGCTACATCCTGTCAGCGTTGATGGCCGGGGCATAGGCGCACTGCTCGTAGTGCCGAACACTTTGCGCGGATCAGCTGCTGCCAGTCACCTCTGTCCCGGACCCGCCGCACGGGCTGAGAGCAGCTCAGAAATTGACCCCTTCCGCAACGGCTTTGGCAACCTGGCGGGCAACAGCCCTGCGTTGCGGACAGCCATCAACAGGGCGCAACAGCTCAGCAGCCGACGCGTATCCGTACTCATCCACGGCGAAACCGGCGTTGGCAAGGAGTTATTTGCGAGGGCCATCCATGGCGATGAGGCACGCAGTGGCCCTTTCATCACGTTCAACTGTGGCGCGACTACCAAGGAATTGATCGGCAGCGAACTGTTTGGTCATGTGCGGGGGGCTTACACCGGCGCCACGAACGAAGGTCGCGCCGGTCGTTTTGAGCTGGCTCACGGCGGCACACTGTGCCTGGACGAGATCGGTGATCTACCTCTGGAGCTTCAGCCCGTGCTGCTGCGCGCGCTTGAGGAGGGCGTCGTCTGCCGACTGGGGGAAGCCAAACCGCGACGCGTTGATGTGCGCCTGCTTGCAATGACCAACCGTGACTTGCTTAAAGAGGTGGAGGCCGGGCACTTCAGGCG
>JANPFZ010000273.1:0-4918 GCA_031423655.1 Polaromonas sp. | reverse complement strand
ACCGCACTGGCACAAAGCAAGGGGCTGAATCGCCACCTCGATGGCGCGCGTCTTTTCAACGCAGCCGTCGCGCAAGCAGCGCTGATGGGTGGTGATGGAAGAACGGAGGCGCGACGCATTGCGGGCTGCTTCGACAGTGTCTCGGTCTGCTTCAGCAAGGGCCTGGGCGCGCCGGTCGGCTCGGCCCTGTGCGGCTCGAAAGCGTTCATCGCACGCGCGCACCGCATTCGCAAGATGGCCGGCGGCGGCATGCGCCAGGGCGGCATGCTGGCGGCAGCGGCGCTGCATGCGCTCGATCACCACATCGACCGGCTCGCCGATGACCATGCGCTGGCGCGGCGGCTGGCTGAGGGCCTGGCCGGTATCGACGGCTTGCGTGTCGAAGCGCCACAGACGAACATCCTGTTTGTCGATCTGACAGGCGCTGCGAAAGACCGGTCAGCCGCGCTGCTCAAACACCTCGCGGACCACGGCATTCAGGCGACCGGGGTGTACCGGCTGCGGTTTGTCACGCACCTGGATGTCGATGCCGACGGCATTGATCGCGCCCTTGCAGCCATACGCGGATTTTTCAACACCTGATTGTTTTCTTCGCAACGACATCCATGGACAACAGCCAGCTCTTCCTTTTCATCGCGGCCGGCCTGCTGCTTAACCTCACGCCCGGCGCTGACGTGCTGTACATCGTGACGAATGCCTTGCGCTCGGGCGCGCGCGCCGGTGTGGTGGCGGCGCTGGGTATCACGGCGGGCTGCTTCGTTCACATCTTTGCGGCTGCGCTGGGCGTCAGCGCGTTGATGGCGGCTTCGAGCACGGCGTTCAGCGTCCTCAAATGGGCGGGCGCGGCTTACCTGGTGTATGTAGGCGCGCGCATGCTGCTGGCCCGGGCGCCCGTTGCACAACAAGTGAATGCTGCTAATTCAATAGCTGCTTGCGCAAGTATTACCTGGGCTAGCGGCCTGAAGCGCCTGTTTTTTCAGGGCTTCTGGACGAATGCGCTTAACCCCAAGGTGGCGCTGTTCTTTCTCGCTTTCGTGCCGCAGTTCATCGCGCCTGACGTGGCAAACAAACCGCTGGCGTTTTTGCTGCTCGGCTTGCTGTTCAACTTCAACGGCCTGTGGGTCAATGTCGGCTGGGCGCTGACGGCTGCGTGGATGGCTCGGCGTCTTGGCGCAGTACAGCAAGGAATGCACTGGCTGGAACGTGCAGCCGGGCTGATGTTTATCGGCTTTGGTATCCGACTGGCGTTTTCCGATAATCCCTCACGCTGACCTGCCACGTTCACGAAAAAAAATCCAGGAGACACACCATGTCCAACAGCCACAAAATCACCGCGCAGGAAGCGCTGCAGCGCACCATCGAACATCGCGAGATTTTTCATGACGAGATGCTGCACGTCATGCGGCTCATCATGAGCGGCGAGATGTCGCCGGTGATGATGGCGTCGCTGATCACCGGCCTGCGGGTGAAGAAGGAAACCATCGGCGAGATCACCGCCGCCGCGCAGGTGATGCGCGAGTTTTCGACCAAGGTGGAGGTGCTTGATAAAACCCATCTGGTCGATATTGTCGGCACCGGCGGCGACGGCTCGCACACCTTCAATATTTCGACCTGCGCGATGTTCGTGGCTGCGGCCGCTGGCGCACGCGTCAGCAAGCACGGCGGGCGCAGCGTCAGCAGCAAGTCCGGCAGCGCCGACGTGCTCGAGTCGCTGGGCGTTAACATCAACTTGCCGCCCTCGGGAATAGCGCGCTGCATCGAAGAAGTCGGCATTGGTTTCATGTTCGCGCCGAATCATCACCCGGCGATGAAAAACGTCGCGCCGATTCGCAAGGAGCTGGGCGTGCGTACCATCTTCAACATTCTCGGTCCGCTGACCAACCCGGCCAGCGCACCGAATATTTTGATGGGCGTGTTCCACCCGGATCTGGTCGGTATCCAGATTCGCGCGTTGCAGCGCCTGGGCGCCGAACACGCGCTGGTGGTGTACGGCAAGGACGGCATGGACGAGATCAGCCTGGGCGCGGCGACGCTGGTGGGTGAGCTTAAAAGCGGCGAGATCACCGAATACGAAATTCATCCGGAAGACTTCGCAATGCCGATGGCCAGCAACCGCGCGCTGCGCGTGGAGACCGCCGAGCAGTCCAAAGCCATGCTGCTCGGCGTGTTGGACAACCAGCCCGGCGCGCCGCGCGACATCGTCATCCTCAACGCCGGGGCTGCGCTGTATGCGGCGAATGTGGCGGCGTCGATGCGAGAAGGTATCGCCCTGGCGCGTGTCGCGCTGGAGTCGGGTGCAGCGAAGGCTCGCCTGCAACAGTTCACTTCCATGACCCAACAAATCGCCGCTTGAGGCTGTCCAAAGATGTCTGACATTCTGAACAAAATCGTTGCCGTCAAGCGCCAGGAAATCGCCGCGTCCGTCAGGCAAAAGCCGCTGGCCGCGATGCGCTTCGATGCGGAGTCGCGTGTGCTGACGCGGGATTTCGTCGGCGCGCTGCGCTCCAAAATCGCAACGGGCCAGCCTGCCGTGATCGCTGAAGTCAAAAAAGCCAGCCCGTCGAAAGGCGTGCTGCGCGCCGATTTCATTCCGGCCGATATTGCGCAGAGCTATGCCGAATTCGGCGCGGCCTGCCTGTCGGTGCTGACGGACAAAGACTTTTTTCAGGGTAGCGTCGACTACCTCAAGCAGGCCCGCGCCTCGTGCAGCCTGCCGGTGCTGCGCAAGGATTTCATCATCGACCCGTACCAGATTTATGAATCGCGTGTGATGGGTGCCGACTGCATTTTGCTGATCGCCGCCTGCCTTGACGACGCGCAGATGAAGGCCATGGAAGCGCTGGCGTTTTCGCTCGACATGGCGGTGCTGGTCGAGGTTCATGACGAGGCGGAGCTTGAGCGCGCGCTCATGCTTAAAACGCCGCTGATTGGCATTAACAACCGTAACTTGAAGACCTTTGATGTTTCGCTCGATACCACCTTGAACATGATCGGCAAGGTGCCGACCGACCGGATTCTGGTCACCGAGTCCGGCATTGCCACGCCGGCCGACGTGAAGCGCTTGCGCACTGCTGGCGTCAACGCTTTTTTGATTGGCGAGGCTTTCATGCGCGCAGAAGACCCCGGCGTTGCGCTGGAGCAACTTTTCAAAGCCCCTTAGATGCCGCAGTCGCTGTTTGATGGCCAGGACGGATCGGACGCGGCGAGCCCCGCGGCTGACCCTGGAACCGCCGATCAACTGCAGGGCGCAGACCCGTCGGCCTGGCCCGTGGCGCCCGGCTGGAAGGCCCTCACCGATCATTTTTTCAGCGGAGACGCAGGGCAAAAGCTGACCGAGTTTTTGCGCAACCGGCTGGCCGCGGGCGCAGTCGTCTTTCCGCCACAGCCGCTGTTTGCGCTGCAGCTGACGCCGCCTGAGCGGGTGCGCGTCGTCATTTTGGGTCAGGACCCGTACCATGGCCGCGGCCAGGCCGAGGGGCTGGCATTTTCGGTCGCACCGGGTGTGACGCTGCCGCCGTCGCTGCGCAATATTTTCAAGGAACTGCAGCGCGACCTCGGTACGCCGCCGCCTAAGTTTCCGGTGCCGGGCGGCAGTCTGGTTCGCTGGGCCACGCATGGCGTTCTGTTGCTGAACACTTGCCTGACCGTGGAGGAAGGCCTGCCGGCCAGCCATGCCGGGAAGGGCTGGGAACGATTGACCGACGCGGTGATTCGAGCTGTCTCTGGCGGTGATCATCCGGTCGTGTTCATGCTCTGGGGTGCCCATGCGCAAAGCAAAAAGGCTTTGATCGACGGCAGCCGTCACAAGGTGCTGGTGGCCAATCACCCGTCACCGTTGTCGGCGCTGCGCCCGCCGCTGCCGTTTATCGGCTGCGGGCATTTTTCTGAAGCGCGGGCGTGGCGCAGTGGCCATCTGTTCCGGCCCGCGAATAACGGCTAGTCGCTACTAATTTAATAGCTTTTTACGCAAGTGGTACTTGGGCTAGAGGCTTAAAACGCTCTCGTGCGTAGCAAAATTTGTTGAAGCTCCGGAAAGTCAACTTCAAGCCGACTTTTTTCCCGACCGCGCTGCTTTGTGGCGGCATGGCCATTGAGCGGCGCCCCATGCCATTTTGGGGTGTCAGAGCTCCCCCAAACGAGATAAAACCATGGCATAATCCGACGTTCGCTTGAAGGATGGGTGTCCGAGTGGCTAAAGGAGGCAGACTGTAAATCTGTTCGCTAACGCGTACGCTGGTTCGAATCCAGCCTCATCCACCAGATTTTTATTGATTTTGGCTCTCGAGCGAGCGTTGTTGACGGGTGAGTTGCAAGAGCGGAAAAGCAGAACTGCGCTGATCAAACTGCAAAGAGATCGCGGGAGTAGTTCAATGGTAGAACCCTAGCCTTCCAAGCTAATGACGCGGGTCCGATTCCCGTCTCCCGCTCCATGTTTTCATGGGGTGCTTGCTGAATTTGTCAGTCAGCAGCAGTTTTGATTTGTTTCAGTTTTGGCCCATTTGGCTCAGTGGCAGAGCACTCCCTTGGTAAGGGAGAGGTCCCGGGTCCGATTCCCGGAATGGGCACCATATTTAGAGCGGGCGCAATCGGGTGTTGTGATTCGCGGCAGTAGTTAACTGACTTTGTAACTATTTACAAATTTCTGGAGTTGAAAATGGCAAAAGGCAAATTTGAGCGGACCAAGCCGCACGTCAACGTCGGCACCATCGGCCACGTCGACCACGGCAAGACCACGCTGACCGCAGCAATCACCACCGTCTTGGCAGCCAAATTCGGGGGCGAAGCCAAAGGCTACGACCAGATTGACGCCGCACCGGAAGAAAAAGCCCGCGGCATCACGATTAACACCGCCCACGTCGAGTACGAGACTGCCAATCGTCACTACGCCCACGTTGACTGCCCCGGGCACGCCGACTAT
>JANPFZ010000272.1:0-12230 GCA_031423655.1 Polaromonas sp. | reverse complement strand
GTCGTACTGATCGGTCCAGCCGGGGGCGCTGCCGGCTGCGGGCCTGACACCGTCGCGGATGACTTCAATGTTGCGCGAGCCGCCGCCCAGCGGGGCTGTGATCTTGGCAATGATGGTGCCTGATGCAGTCAGGTTTTGTGCAGCTGGCGCGGACGAAATCGTGAACGCCAGCAACGCCGATGTACCCCCACCCGGGGTTGGCGTGAACACGCTGACCTGAGCGCTGCCTGCGACCGCTATATCGGTCGCCGGAATCGCAGCCGTCAGTTGTGTGGCGCTTATAAATGTCGTCGATCTATCCGTGCCGTTCCATCGCACCTTTGATGTCGCCGCAAAGCTGGTGCCAGTGGCCGTCAGCGTAAAAGCGGCCCCGCCTGCGCTGGCGGTGGCCGGCGACATCGATGACAGCACAGGAGCCGGGTTGTTGACGGGCGGAGGAGGCGTTGCGTTGATCACAAATGCCAGCGCCTGCGAGGTTCCGCCTCCAGGCGCCGGGTTGACTACCGACACCTGTGCAGACCCCGCAGTGGCGATGTCGCTGGCTGGGATGGCTGCCGTCAATTGGGTTGCGCTGACGAAGGTCGTCGGCCGCTCCACGCCGTTCCAGCGCACCCTTGAAACGTTTGAAAAATTGGAGCCATTCAGTGCGAGCGAAAAGGCGGCACCACCCGCTGTTTGACTGGTGGGCGCTATCGACGACAAGGAAGGCACCAGGTTGACATTCTGGGGGCCGAGTTGAACCACTTTGGCCTCAGACGGCACACCGTTTCTTAAAAGAAAGAGCATGTAGAACCCGGGCGGAACGGTGGGATTGTTGGGCGCGGCGATGGTGATGCCCCCAGTACTTTGCGTGATGCCGGTAGAGCGAAAAACAGCCTGGTTCATATTGTTCGAATGGGTGACCGAAGGCAAGGCAACCCAGGTGACGCCAGTGATGCCGGTGGCGTCGGGGGTGCCGACAAAAATACTCTGCCCTCTGCCGGCGGTCGCAGGCGCCGACGTGATCGACGGCCTGGCACCGGCAAACAGATAAGGCGGCGAGAAAATTTCGGTCTGCGTGAAACCGTTGCCTCCAGATATCAGCACGCGTGCGTCGGGCATTAACACAGCAGATGAGTGATAAAGCCGCGGCACCGTACCAGAGGCCATGGTGGTCCAGACCCCGGTGGCAGGGTCCCACAGCTCTGCAGCAAATACCGGCGTGGCCGCGTTGTTAAACCCGGGTCCGCTCGTGCCGCCGGTAACCAGAACTTTTCCATCAGGCAGTACGGTCGTGTTCATTTGCCGACGGGCCACGCTCATCGAGCCGACCGCGCGCCATACGGGCGCAGCGGCATTCAGATCAATGACTTCAGCAGTGTTGGTTGGCGGATCGGCCCCGCCGACCGTCAGTATCTTGCCCGGTTCGTACATCACGGCGCCGCCGTAATTACGCTCCGCATTGAATGTTCGGTCCGCGACGGCTGTCCATGTACCTGTACCCGCCGTATTGAGATAGCGCGTCGTCACCTCTGGCCCGGCATTAAAAACCAATCCATTCGGCGCCAGAAACATGTATGGGTACAGCGGCATCGCGAGCAGGGCCGATGTGAGGTCGCGCCAGGTTCCAGTGGCCGCTTGCCAAACCTGCGGCAGCGGATTGTTCCCGACTGTCAGGTCCACAGCACCCGAGACCACGAGAACGTCTCCATTCGGCAGCGCAGTGTTGGTGGGATACCACCTGCCCTGGTTCATCGGCGGCTGCCGTGTCCAGGTGTTGGCGGCAGGGTCATAGATGGCGGCATCGCGCAATCCAATCAGGTTCTGGATATGGCCACCGGCAACGAATAGCCGCCCGTCCGGCAAAAACGTGTGCCCGGTACAAAAAAGATCGAACCCGGCCTGTGTCAATGCCGTCACGCTTCCCGAGGCGGGGTTCCATATCTGCGGGTTGTCGCCACTCACTCCACCATCGCCCTGCCAGAACATGATGGTGGAATTGGGAAGCAGGTGAATGTGAATGGGAAAGTTAGGCAGGTTCGGCCCGTTCGCCCAACTGCCGACCACTTGGGGAGTCTGAGCCGTGACCGAAGTCGAGGCAAGCGCGCACAGCACAAATGCAAACTGCAACAGCATCCGACCCAAAAAGAAGGCTCCACTTTTCATGATGAGCTTCACGGCAAGGGACGCAGGACAAAGATGCGCCGCGCTGCATGGTGGTCTTCATGCTCATCGGCCCGTCCAGGCGCATGTGTGCTCGAGTCCTGGCCTACAACGAGAATATTTCCCTGTTTATTCACGCTTAACGCATCGGTCATCACCAGTCCGGGAACAGTAACGAGTGTGTTGAGGTCACGCATGCCGCTTGCTGCCGTCCAGATGAAAGCGCGACTTCCCGTTGCGCTGGTTGCTCTGCCCACCACTTCACCCCGATTATTGACATCGCGCGCGCGACTGTCGGCGCCGCCAGGCAGTGTGCCAAGGTCGTGAATCGCCAGCCCGCCCGGTTGCCAGAGCACCGCCCGCGAACGGTTTGGGAATGCACCGACGCCAGTAGCCACGCCGGCGATGATTCCGTTTTCGCTGATGGCGACGGCCTCGCTGTGGGTGAAACCTGGCAGCGTGCCCAGGCCGACAAGGCCACCTTTTCGTGGCCACAGCACAGCGGCGTTTGGTTCGCCGCCTGAAACACCCACAATGTCGCCCCGGTCGTTCAGGTCAAGAGCCTTTGTCGTCAGGTTTTGGGCTGTTGGTAGCAACTGAACCTCGCCGCGCCGGGTCCACCATGCGGGGCGAATGCCAGCCGTCCCGCTGACGTAGCCAGCGACCTCGCCTATTTCATTGATTGCATACGCAATGCCGCCGTTGCTGCCGGCTGGCAGGGAAAGCTCTTGAAACCCTATCCTGCGTACCGAGCGGAAGGGGCGCTGCGCAACGCTGGTGTTGTAAGCGCCGGCGACTTCGCCCTGGTCGTTGATGCCGTAGGCGACGCTGTTGCCAGCGCCCTGCTCACTGGCAATCTCCTCGACGCTGTTATTTCCAAGCAGGATCAGCGCCGATGATGCGTTACGCCGATTGGATTTGTAGCCGCCTGCCACCTCGTTGGTGGAATTCATGCTTCGAAAAACTTGTACAGCGCCCGGGTTGTCAACTCTGGCGTATTCGGTGGCGACGTAGCCGACGCGCGTCTGCGCGTTGAGGAGTGTGGGGTGAAGCCATGCGTTAGCGCCGAGCAGCATGACGAACGCCCAGTACACGGTGCTGGCGGCAAAGAAACGCCGTGCTGTCCGGGCCGGGCGAGTTGACTGGATCGAGTTCAGCATGATGTACCTTTTAGCGGCAATTCACTCCCAAAATATCAGGTAATAAATAATAATTTAATACCAGACATGCGGGTTATTGCCGTCCTGCAGTGACTAACAGCGAACGGTTATCCAGGCCAGTTTGACCAAGCGCTATTGGCGTTGTAACAAATGATGTTGTAACAACTCAATCCGAAGCGATGCGCGACAAGTTTTTTGGCAGTATTTTCACGATTTCAGTAATGACATCGTAAGCATTTAAATTATGAATCGGCAGCATTCAACACAAAAGCTATTTACTCTTAATGTTTGATACATAGCAACCAAAGGTTCACACAGTTCAGTAGTTGCAGGGAATCCGTAGGCACAGACCTTATTTTGTAATTAAGTTTATGCTTGGCATAACTGACTGGTTGACATTCGCTAAATGCAGATATTCCTGAAAATAAATTTTACTGCTGAGCTCAGCGTTTCGCATCGGGGACGCTGCAGTGACAAAAAGCCGTGACACAGACGTCGCTACTTTACGCATTGCCCCTGCAGCGGGGTTCAAATTTGCCGACATCGCGGCATGAAAGGCGCACCTATGTTTTCATTTAATCGCGGGCGGGGTTCGTCCCAAAGTGACGTGTCTGTCGCATGGCCCAAAATCGGCCGGGCGTTGGTTTCAGCCGTGACCATTGCCAGTGCATTGCTGTTGACGGCATGCGGTGGCGGCGGCGGCGACAGCGGCCCGGCGAACATCAACATCGGCGTATTGGTCGCTGGCCAAGCTAGGCCCGATCTGGTCGTTGGCCAGGGCGGATCGACCAATCTGGCGTTGTTCGCTGGCGATTCGGTGATCCTTGAAGCACGCGAGCCGGTGACCTGGACGCTATTTGTAGGTGGTGCGGCGGTCGGCACAGGTGTCGAAGTGTTCTACGCCGGCCTGAATCTGACCGCGAGGCGACTTGATGCTTTCACGGTGGCTCTGGATACTTTTGCTCGCTTCCCGCTGGCAGGTCCAGTGGCTGTCACCATGGAGGCTACATCTTCCTTCGACTCGGCACTGGTGGCGAGGGTCAACATCCTGGTCACCAACTGACGGCTTCGGTACGGCCGCCCGCTATTGACTCGACCCGCCCCGCAAGCACGCAGGCATCAGGGCTGCCGATGCGTTTGGAGCTCGCGTCTTGCCACTCGGCATTGACTTACCAGGTATTCGTTCGCCACGGGCCATGAGGTCGCGCTTGAGGCAACTGGACAAACTGGTTCAGGCTGTTCAGTCCGATCTGCCTGCTACAACTTTCATAGCTGCTAAGGCATATAACGCCTGGGCTAGACGCTTAAAACACATAAAGGTAGCGGCAAAAGAGAGTCGAAACAGCCTTCAGACCGTTATTGTTGTTTCAAGGCCGCGCAGCGGGCTTTTCGCTCAGACCCACCTCGCCACCAGCGGGCTCGGTCCAGCCGCCACCCAGCGCACGGTAAAGCCCAACCTGGCTTTGTAGTTGCGCCAGCCGGGTCTGCACCACCGCCTGCCGCGCCGTGAACAAGGACCGCTGTGCGTCCAGCAAATCGAGGTAACTTGAGACGCCGTTCTGGTAGCGCAGATCTGACAGCTTGAAGCGAATCGACTCGGCATTTGCCTGCGCCTGGCTGGCCCGCAATTGCTCGGCCAGCGTGGTGCGCGAAGCCAGGGCGTCGGCCACCTCGCGGAACGCGGTTTGAATGGCTTTTTCGTATTGCGCCACTGCAATGTCGCGAGTGACTTTGGACACCTCAAGATTCGCCTGGTTGCGCCCCGCGTCAAAGATGGGCAGGGTGAGCGATGGTGCGAACAACAAGCCCCACGAGCCGCTTTTGAACAGCCCGGACAGCTGGCTGCTGGCACTGCCTGCTCCAGCCGTCAGCGCAATGCGCGGAAAGAACGCCGCACGGGCCGCACCGATATTGGCATTGGCGGCCAGCAACTGTTGCTCGGCCTGGCGAATGTCGGGCCGGCCGGTGAGCAGGTCTGACGGCAGGCCGGCAGGTACATCTACCAGCGGCTGCGTTTGTAACAGCGGTGCCGCTACCAACGCCGACATCGAAGAAGCAGCGGCCGGCAATTCATTGGCCAAAGGCCTGCCAACGAGCAGCGTCAGCAGGTTTTCATCGAGCGCTCGCTGGCGCTGCTGCTGCGCGAACGACACCCGAGCCGCTTCCACCAAAGACTCGGCCTGACGAAAGTCAAGTTCGGACGCTACGCCGTTATCAAAACGCAGCTTGCTCAAGCGAACAGATTCTTCACGCGTCACCAGTGTCTGGCGCGTGATGTCCAGCAGTTCGTCGTCGGCCAGCAGGCTGAGGTAGGCGTTGGCAACGGAGGCGATCAGGCTGATCTGCCCGGTCTTGCGACCTTCTTCGGTGGCCAGGTACTGGTTGAGCGCAGCTTCTTTCAGGCTGCTAACGCGGCCAAAAAAATCCAGCTCGTAGGCCGTGACTTGGAGGCCTGCGCTGTAAAGGCTGGTGATGCCGCCGCTGGCACCCGGCGTGCGCGAACCGCTGACCACGCCGTTGATTGTGGGCAACTGGTCGGCGCGGCGAATCTGGTATTGGGCGCGTGCCTGCTCGATATTGAGCACCGCAACACGGAGATCGCGGTTGTTGACGAGGGCCAGATCGATCAGTTTTCTGAGTTGTGCGTCGGCAAAAAAATCCTGCCAGGCGACGCTGGACGCAGCCTGCGCGCCAGCGGCTGGCATGGTGGTCAGCGCGGCGGGATAGTTCAACGCAATCGGCGCTACCGGCCGCTCGTAGGCGGGAATCATCGAGCAACTGGCCACCAACACCGTCGCGGCAAGGGCCAGAGGCTTGAGCGCCGCCGGCAAGCAATTGAACTTATTCATGCGCTGAACCCTCTACTGCGGAATGGGCGGACCCGCCGTTGATGCCGGCGGCCCGGGCGTGTTCGACGTAGCGTTCACGCTGGCGCTCACTGCCCTTGAAGAATCCCCGCACCACGACAAAAAAGATGGGCACGAAAATCACGGCGAGAACGGTGCCGGTGATCATTCCGCCAATCACGCCGGTGCCAATGGCGCGTTGACTGGCCGAGCTCGCGCCAGTGGCCAGCGCCAGCGGCAGCACACCCAGCATGAACGCCAATGAGGTCATGACGATGGGGCGGAACCGCAAATGCGCGGCTGCCAGGGCTGACTCGACCACGCCCTTGCCCTGCGCCTGCAAATCTTTGGCGAATTCGATGATCAAAATTGCGTTCTTTGCCGACAGGCCAATGATGGTGATCAGTCCGACCTGAAAATAGACGTCGTTGGCATAGCCGCGAAACAGCGTGGCGAGCAACACGCCGACGACACCCAGCGGCACCACCAGAATCACCGCCAGCGGAATCGACCAGCTTTCATACAGCGCGGCCAGGCACAGGAATACCGCCAGGATCGCAAAGCCGTACAAGATGATGGCTTGAGCGCCGGCCAGGCGCTCTTCGCGTGACTGGCCTGTCCATTCGAAGCCGAAGCCGTCCGGCAGCTGACCCGAGAGCTGTTCCATCTCGGCAATCGCAGCGCCGGTGCTGTAGCCAGTCGCCGCACTGCCGCTGATTCGGATGGCGGGGTAGCCGTTGTAGCGGACCGTCTGCATGGCGCCATTGACCCAGCGCGTCGTGGCAAATGCTGACATCGGAACCGGCTGGCCACGGCTGTTGGCGGCGTTGATGCGCATCAGGTCGTCAGGCTGCATGCGGGAAGGCGCGTCGGCCTGAACCACCACGCGCTGCAACCGTCCCTGGTTGGGGAAATCATTGACATAGCTGGAACCCAGTGACGTGGACAACGCGGCGTTAATCGAGTCGAAGCTCACACCCAGCGCGTTGGCCTTGTCGCGGTCAATATCGATTTGCAACTGCGGCGCGTCTTCCAGGCCATCGGGGCGCACCTGGGTCAGCACCGGGCTCTTGGAGGCCATGCCGAGGAGCTGATTGCGTGCGGCCAGCAGCGCCTCGCGTCCTGCACCCGAGCGATCTTGCAGGCGGAAACTGAAGCCGCTGGCCGAACCCAGTTCGGGTATTGGCGGTGGACTCAAGGGAAAGATCGTCGCATCGCGTATGCCTGACAGGGCACCGAACGCTCGGCCCGCAAGCGCCTGTGCTGATTGACCAGCCTCCTCGCGCTCGGACCAGTCTTTCAGCGTGACAAAAGCCAGCGCGGCGTTTTGCCCCTGGCCCGAGAAACTGAAGCCCAGCACGCCGACCATGCTTTGCACTTCAGGCTGCTTGAGCATGAAGCTTTCGACCTCTTCGATCACCCCGCGCGTGCGTTCCAGCGTTGCGCCCGGCGGTAGTTGAATGTTCACAAGCATCGTGCCCTGGTCTTCCGCTGGCAGAAACGACGTCGGCAGGCGGGTGTAGACGAAGCCGACCACCGCAATGATGGCGACATAGACAATCAGGTAGCGACCAGCGCGCCTCAAAAGGCGGGCCACGAGACTTTCGTAACCCTTGGCAGTTCGCGTAAAACGGCGATTGAACCAGCCAAAGAAGCCCTTTTTTTCGCGGTGATGACCTGCCTCGACCGGCTTAAGCAGCGTGGCGCACAACGCTGGCGTGAGCGATAGTGCCAGAAAGGCCGAGAAAGCAATCGATGCGACCATCACCGCAGAAAATTGGCGGTAGATGTTGCCGATGGAGCCAGCGAAGAAAGCAAGTGGCACAAATACGGAAATCAGCACCACCGTGACGCCGATGATGGCGCTGGAAATCTGGCCCATAGCTTTACGCGTCGCATCCAGCGGGCTCAGGCCTTCCTCGCTCATGATACGTTCGACGTTCTCGACCACAACAATCGCATCATCGACGACGATACCGATCACCAGCACCATGCCAAACATGGTCAGCACATTGATCGAAAAGCCCAGCGCCAGCAGCGTGGCAAACGTGCCCAGCAAGGCCACCGGCACCACAATCGTTGGAATGATGGTGTAGCGGATGTTTTGCAGGAACAGGAACATCACCAGAAACACCAAAACGACCGCCTCGATCAGGGTGACTGCAACCTGCCGAATCGAAATGCTGACAAAACGCGAACTGTCGTAGGGAATCGCGTAGCTGACGCCCTGCGGGAAAAACGGTTTCAGCTCTTCCATCTTTGCGCGGACTGCCTTGGCTGCAGCCAGTGCATTGCCACCGGGTGCCAACTGCACGCCGATGCCTGTGGACGGCCTGCCATTGAGCCGGGCGGACGTGGCGTAAGCCTGGGCACCCAGCTCGATACGTGCGACGTCTTTCAGCCGCACGGAAGAGCCGTCGGTGTTGGCGCGCAACACCACGTTGCCGAACTGCTCGATGCTGGAAAGCTGCCCATTAACTACCACCGTGGCCGCGATGCCCTGCCCGGCGACGTTGGGTAAGTCGCCAATTGTGCCCGACGCGATCTGCGCGTTTTGCGCACGGATGGCATTGGTCACATCAAGTGCTGAAAGGGAAAAGCCCGCCAGCTTGGCCGGGTCGATCCAGATGCGCATCGCGCGCTCGGTGCCGAAAAGCTGCGCCTGCCCGATGCCTGGCAGACGCTGCAGTTCGGGGATGACGTTACGGGACGCATAGTCACCGAGACCGACCGGATCTATGCCCGAATTGCTGGAAGAAAGAATCGTGAACAGCAAAAAGTTTGAGTTGGAGCGGTCAACGCGCACGCCTTGCTGGGTAACGGCTTGCGGCAGGCGAGGCGCGGCGCGTGACAAACGGTTTTGCACATCCACCTGAGCCAGCGCAGGATTGGTGCCGGGCTCGAAACTCAGGGTGATGTTGCCAGTGCCGTTAGCCTGCGCCACTGACTCCATATAAATCAAACCCGGTGCGCCGTTCATCTCACGTTCGATGACGCTGAGCACACTGTCTTCCAGTGTCTTGGCGGAGGCACCCGGGTAGCTTGACGCCACCACGATTGATGGGGGCGCGACCGGCGGGTATTGGGCGATCGGCAGCTGCGTGACAGCGACACTGCCAACCACCAAAATGAACAGGGCAATCACCCACGCAAAGATTGGCCGATCAATAAAAAACTTGGCCATGCGGCGCGCTCCTTATTGCGCAGCCGGGGCGGCAGATGACGGTGCGGCAGGCGCAGACGGCGAAGCTGCTGCTCGCGCTACAGTTGCTGATACAGGCGTTGACGCGGCGCCGGCAGGCTGCCACGGCACCGCTTTCACGGGCGCACCGCCCTGCAGCTTCTGGAACCCATCGACCATGACCTGCTCGCCGCTTTTCAGCCCGTCAAGCACAACCCACTGCGTGCCTTTGGCGGAGCCGATTTTGATTGTGCGCGGGGCGACCTTGCCGTCGGCCGCAACCACCATCACCGTGTCGCCCTGCGCCGTACGCGTAACGGCTTGCTGCGGTAGCGTGATGGCATTGGTGGCTTGAGCCTGTTCCAGCCGCACGCGAACATACAGGCCGGGCAACAATTGGCCGCCGGGATTAGGCACTTCGGCCCGCAGCGTGACCTGGCCAGTCGTGGCGTCTACTGTCAGGTCTGAGAAGAGCAGGCGGCCTGGCGACGCGTATTCAGTGCCATCTTCAAGCAGGATGCGCACGCTGGCCGTATCGGTACCACTGGTGCGTTTAAGCTGGCCGCTTGCCATGGCCGCACGCAACTTCATGGTCTCTGATGCAGACTGGGTAAAGTTCACATAGAGCGGGTTGATTTGCTGGATAACGGCCAGCGGGGTAGCCTCGCCCTGGCCTACGAGCGCGCCTTCTGTTACCAGTGCACGTCCGATTCGCCCCGAAATCGGCGCCTTTACGGCGGCATAGCCTAGATTGATACTCGCGGCCTGCACATTGGCCTTGCCAACCGCGACATCAGCCAGCGCCTGCTTCTGGGCGGCAACGGCGTTGGCGTAGTCCTGCTTGCTGATGGCGTTGGCCTCGACCAAAGGCTTGTAGCGATTTACCAGCGCAGTGGCCTGGACCACATTGGCCTCGGCACGCGCCTGACCCGCGCGGGCACTGGCTACGGCCGCAGCGTAGGGAGCAGAGTCAATCGCAAACAGGGCTTGGCCGACCGTGACATCACTGCCTTCGCGGAAATGCCGTTTTTGCAAAATGCCGGCCGCTCGAGCACGAACCTGTGCTACTCGCGAAGCCTCAAGTCGTCCGGGTAACTCAGTAATTAAACCTACATCACCCTGCGTGACCGTCACGACGCCGACCTGCGCTGGCGGACGCGATGCACTCACCGACGGACTGTCGCCGGACTTGCCGCAGCCGACCATCAGCAGAAAAAGAACAGCCAGCGAAAGCGCCAGTGGAGCCCGGTGGGTGAGGCGATGCGGGCGTGTGGCGTGGGTTGGGGCAGATTGCATACGATGGCTCGACATAGTGGACGAGAAAGCGGGTGGTACCTACAAACGCCGGGCGCAAAAACGTGTGCAAGGTAGAAATGAAAAGCGCGGGCAAACCCTGCGAGAGTAGGGATTTTCAGGAATCGAACAGTTTACATACATCCACGAATGTTTAAATGAGCTTTACGAAATATCCCCTCAGGCACTGAATATGGCACGTCGAACCAAGGAAGATGCGCTGGCAACGCGCAACAAGCTGTTGGACTCGGCCGAGTACCTGTTTCAGTCTAAGGGTGTGTCGCGCACCAGCCTTCAGGATATTGCCCGGCGCGCTGGCGCTACGCGAGGGGCCGTATATTGGCACTTCACTGACAAAGCTGATCTCTTCAACGCCATGATCGAACGAGTCACTCTTCCGCTGGAGGCAGCTTTTTTTGACGAAGCAGCCCTCTGCCCGAACTCATCGTCGGACGATGTAGATGCTTTGTTGAACATACGTCGCGCGACTATCGAGGCACTAGGCAGAATCGTCAACGACGCTCAAACGCGCAGAGTGTTTGAGGTGGCGACGCAGAAGGTGGAATATGTGAACGAGCTACATACCGTCCGCCTGCGCCACCTTGCGATTCGGCAGAGTTTTGTCAGCCGGTTTGAGCAAAGTATTGAGAATGCCGCCCAGCGGGACAGCGTGCTATTGCCCATGCCCGCTGCGTTGGCGGCGCGCGGTTTTCATGCTTTGATCGACGGGCTGATTCAAAATTGGCTTTTAGACCAGAACGCTTTCGATCTGCTGGACGTTGGCCAGCGTGCGATGAACATTTACTTGAAAGGCCTTGGATTTTCCATCGCGCGCGAGCAAGATACGCGGCCCAGCCCGTAGCGCGGTTGGTGAACGCGGAGCACTAATGCAAGTGCCGCGGCTTGCGCCCGCCGCCATGACCGGAGCCACCGGACGACCCGCCAAGACCGCGTGGCGGCTTGCCGAGCTGCATCGAAGTAACAAGCGAGTTGAAACGTTGTTCAAACAGTTTATCGACCGCGGCCACAACATCGCTCAGTTCTGACCCGTCGAAATGCCGCTCGAGCAGCCCGATCATGTCCTGCACCAGCAAATCACGCTGCACCTGCATGATGGCAGCAGGCGTAGGGCCGACAAAATACATCGCAAAATCATCGCGGGCTTCTTCTTCATCACCGCCCACTTCGTCATCAAAGTCAGCGTCGTAAAACGTGACCTCAATGGGTGCGCCGGTTTCGGCGAGATCATTTAGGCCCATGCACATTTCATCCAACGCCTGACGGAAATCTTCGTCGCCGGGCACAGTCCAGCAGATCTGCAGCAGGTGGGTCGCGGTATCGTATTCGATGCCCGGTTCTTCCTCGTACGCACTGGCCGCGCCCGACGCAAGCGATTTAGAGCCCGCGTATTTCCAAATCGTCTTGAGGGCTTCCTGTAGTTGATCAAACCCAACTTCCTGGCGAAGTGTGACCTCGCCATGTACGTGAATCTCAAAGGGTGGACTGTAACGTGACATGAAGTTCATCTTACCCAGTTTTCAGGTGAAAAATAGTCCGAGATGACCGCTTGATGAATGTCGGCGGTTTGAAACGTCCTTGCCTTGCAGT
>JANPFZ010000271.1:0-11934 GCA_031423655.1 Polaromonas sp. | reverse complement strand
CGGGCTGAGCGACTCGGGAAAGAAACCGGCTTTCATCAAAACACGCTGATCAGGTGCGAACGCGAATGCACGTCGAGCACCAGCATGACCGAAGACACGGTGTTTTTGACGGTACCCAGCGCCAGCTTGCATTCATCGGCGATCTCCTGGTTGCTCATGCCGGCCAGCACCAATTCAAGCACGCGCAGCTGCGTCGGGTTGAGCATGGCGGTGCGTACCTGCAGGCTTTGCGCGCTATGGCTGCCAGTGCCGCCAGCCGAAAGCGGCGCCGGGCTGGAAGTGCGCGCGTCGTTAGCCACCGCACCCACCAGCAAAGACTCAACCAGCCGCAGCGTGGCATTGCCCGACGAGGACTTCGGAATAAAACCCACCGCGCCGAGCGCAAAGGCCTGTCGCACGACAAATTCATCTTCCGTCGCCGAGAAAACCGCCACCTGCGCCTGCGGATACTCGGCCAGGAAACGGCGCACGCCCTGCAAGCCTTTGCTGTCGGGCAGATTCAGGTCCAGCAACACCAGTGCAATGTCGGGCTGGCGCCTGAACAGCGCCAGCGCATCGCCCAGATTTTCGGCTTCCAGCCAGTCCAGACGAAGCTCACCCGAGGCCAGCGACAAGGCTTTCAGGCCGAGACGCATCATTTGATGGTCATCCACCACCAGCACCGTGTAGTCGCTGGGTTGTTCCACACAGGCCCCAAAATGTTGCAGAGATGTTTCCAATTGTGCGCAGATTTTGGGTTCTGGCAAGTGACCAAAGTCATTGAGCGAAGCCGGGTGGCGCCGTTGCGGTGCCTTGCCTACAAATCAATGCGCGATTGCCGCAACACACGATGTCCGGCAGGCGTTTTACTCTCGGAGTTCACACCCACAAGACCCACTATGGCCAGCAAAAGACCCGGGCTTTATGCCAACATTCATGCCAAACAGAAACGCATTGCCAGCGGCAGTGAAGAGCTCATGCGCAAGCCGGGCCAAGAAGGCGCACCGGGCGAGGATGACTTCAAAAAAGCGGCCAAAACCGAAAAGCCTGCATCGCTGAAAAAAAAGCCGCCCGTAAAGAAGGCCGCGCCCAGATCCGCCGCCACAAAAGCTGCAAAAAATAGTGCGTGATTCCCGTGATGCGTCGGGCGTTGCCGGAGCGGTCAGGGGCAGATGACGCGCCGTAAGCGCGGCTGTCATTCGATTTTCGAGCGCGCCAGATTCAGCGCCAGTAGCCGCTTCAAGATTTCTTCGTCCGCCATGTCTACTGAGTAATCCGTCCATCCGTAGGCGGCGGCAACGGCGGCGTCCAGCGTCTGGTGCGCCGCATGCAGCCAGGCCGGTCGCTGGTTGTAGAGCTTGGTCAGGGTGCGGTCCGCCAACTCCTTTTCATGGCCGGGTCTAGCGATGATGCGGTCGGGGTACGGCGATGTTTGCATGCCAAGCGGGATGACTTCCGGCACCCGCTGCGTCCACTCCGGCGGATTCAGCCAGGCTTCGCGCAGGTCGTTCAGGCGCTTGGCGGCGCGGGCGATCGCTTCGGCGTGGGTACGCAACGCTTTGCTCGACGCTATTTTTTTTATAGCTTCTTGCGCAGGTAACGCCTGGCCTGGAGGCGTATTTGATGCTGAAATATCGATGGAAAGACCCGCCGGGACGAGCGCCCCGCCTTCAATCGCCTCGGTTTGCTGGTGCGCCGTGTCGGCCGGGGTCAGGCCTTCGGGGAAGGGGAAGGTTTCGAAGCAGGACTTCGCGTTGTAAGTGGGGTCGTTGCCCACGCCGTGCATGGAGGCATTCGCGAGTGACCACGCTTCGTGGATGCGGCTGGAGAGCAGGCCGAAAGTCAAATCATCAGCGCGGGCTATCACGTTAAGCCGGGTATCGGGCAGAACAGTCGCGTCCACAAAAACGAAAAACCGATGCTTGGCCACGCGCGGCGTGACTACAAAGCGTTGCAAACCGCTTAAAGCTTTACGTAAAGAGACGCGAGCTCGTTCATGGACCCACCAAAACCGCTTCGCAGGTTCATTTCGAGTCTTCATTCGCTCTGATTTAACGCTACGCAGCACATGAGAAAAGGGAGCCTCAAATAACGATGCATTCGATTCGGTCATAGACGCTCCGAAGTCAACAATCCACGTATCACTTGGCCGGCCGGCAATGTCTTGCCCGTTCCGCCACGGCTTCACGACATCCGAATTAGGCCGCTCGTGCGGATTAGGCAAGCGCAACCACGAACGCGCCAGCACACCTGTAATGTCGAAATCACCGTATTTTTTTGTTCCCTCAAAACTTACCCCAGAGTTTTCAAGCAATGATTTGGCGAGCGACATGTCACTTGCAACCGAGCTACCGAGCTCCGCATTAATTTCCTCAACACTTTCCCCGTTCAAAAAGCAGCATTCGCCCCAGCCAAAACTGACCAGTGACACACGCACCGCTGCGCCGTCGTTAACCCAGGGCTCGTCGCTCCAGGCATCAAAAATCCGCGTGTTTTTTCTAATCGAATCAAGCACGGCACGGTTGGAACCGCTACGAACACTTTGCGTTGCAACCAGCCCGGCAGCGCCCAAGCCTTCGGTTTCAATGGCTAGCCGGGCTTTGTCAAACCAATAGCAAACCAGATCGGCACCGCCGGGGACTCGCCTTGCGAACACGGCATCGAGTGCTTCGAAGTAGGCATCACCCAGCTCCCGGCGTTTTTTGCTTCCCCCCAAAAATGGCGGATTCCCAATCACCACGCTGGCTTTGGGCCACTGCGCTTCGACGGCGCGGGGTGCGGGGAGGCCCTCACCCCTGCCCTCTCCCAGCGGGGGTGCGAGTTTATTCGGGGAATCGGGCGGTACCACCGGAAGCCACGCCAGCAACGCATCGCGGCACTCGATGTTGTCAAGCGGCTCCAGCACCGGGTCGGTTTTGAACTCGTAGCCATGCGTGAGCCGCCATTGCAGCTCGCCAATCCACACCGTCACGCGCGCCAGTTCGGCGGCGTATTCGTTCAGCTCGATGCCGAGCATGTTGTGCGGGCCGGTCACCAGATCGGCTTCGCGGTCCAGGCCCATCATCACGGCGTCGAGGTGGCTTTTGTGTTCGATGTCTTTGAGCGTCTTCAGGCCAAGGAACAAAAAGTTGCCGCTGCCGCAAGCCGGGTCAAGCACGCGGTAATGTTTTAACTGGTTTAGCCAGTTGCCGAACTCACTGAGCGCCAGCTTGTAGCTGGCGTCGCCCTTCCTGCGACTTTTTGCCATTAGCCCACGTATTACCTGCGCAACCTGCTCCCAGATTTGTAGCAACGGGCGCTGCAGCACGGGCTCGATGATGCGCATGATGGTGGCTGGGTCGGTGTAGTGCGCGCCTAACTGGCTGCGTTTGGCGGGGTCAAGCCCGCGTTCAAACAGCGTGCCGAAAATCGATACATCAATTGCGCTCCAGTTCATATTGGCCGCATTGCGCAGCTCGGTCACGTTCATGATGTTCAGCCGGGGCACATCGATGTTCTGAAACAAGCCACCGTTGAACCGGATCACTTCATAGGTGCCACATATGTCGCCAATGCGCATGGCTTCAAACAGTTTTCCCAAGCCGCGCGTGAGTTTTTCGCTGGGCAGCATTTCACCCGGCGGGGTATGCCTGTCCATCTTGAGATGAATGATCTTCTCAAACATGCGGTCAGGCAGCAGGCCCACGTCTTCGGCAAAAAAGCAGAACAGACACTGCGTCAAAAAGTGCGACACCTGTTGTGGCTCATGACCGGTTTTTTGCAATTGCCCGGCCAGCGTGGCAAAACTTTTGGCAGCGGCCTCGGTGATATCACGGCTGGTCTTCTTCGGCCGAAAACTTTCCGGGTCAAGCCAGATACGGCGCAGCAGCGCAAGTTTTTCGGGCTGGTCGAGTTCGCTGAGCAACACGTCGTGCGTTTCGGTCGGGTGGCCGTTGAACTGGGTGTAGATGCGGGTCGTCAGGCGGTCGCACACCACCAGAATCGGCGGGTTGCTGAGTGCCAGGCTGTAGGTTTGCAGTTGCCTAAGCGCCGCGACCAGATTTTTGCCGGGGGCCTTGTTTTCCCACGCGAAGGCGCCGCGCCGGAAGACGTCGGCGTAACCGGTTCGCCCGCCAATCACGCTGTTTTTCTCTTCGAACAGATAGCCCTCTTCACTGCCCGGCTTGGGCACGCCCAGCAACTCGCACAGATCCAGAAAGTGACTTTGCGCGCCCTGCTCTTCGTTGAGGTGAAAGGCCGGGCCGCCGGGGCCCCATTTTTGCTGGAATTGTTGGGGGGTCATGTTTTTGTTTTATTAGCCGTGCAGGGCGTAGTCGAGGGCGGACCAGATGGCATCAGCGTCGGCGCGCAGATTGGCGACGGGGCGGCGCAGGTCAGCCGGGTCGAACGATGAGATGAACAAGGTATCGAGCACCAGACTCTCGCCAACGATTTCGATACGCGGATTCACCTTGGACATCGGCGGCGTAGTGGCCTGAATCCGTGCGAGTGGAATAGCAATTCGGGCAAGCGGCGAATGCACAAAATTGCTCTGCAATTGCATGACATAAGGTTGCTCGTCTCGCAGTTCTTCGACGGGGTTCGGATAGACATCAAACTGGGCCACCGGTTACCCGGCCTTGTTGGAAACGGCGTCTGCCCCGGCGGCCTCACGTTCTGCTTTGGCTTTGCGCCATTCGTGAAGTCGAAGCCCCATGGAGCCGATCTTGCGGGCGCGCACGTTGAACGCCTCAATCGCCTCCTTGTTCTCGGCTTCCCACTGGTTGCGGGCGGCATCCACTTCTTCGGGTGTTCGCGCATAGGCCGCCTTGCGCGCGGCCAGCCGTTCGGGCGTGAGCCAGCCATCGCCAACACGATAGGCGGCGGCTTCTTCCTGCACGGTATGCGGCGGGCTTGCAGACGGCGGCAAATCTGCCAGCGAGTTTTGCACCGTGGGCACGACCTTCATCGGCACCATTTCGACCCGCCCGTCGGGGTAAAACACAACGTCGAACAACTGCCCGGCGTACTTTTTACCCAGCGATATCTGGCCGCTGGCGCCGACTTCCTTGAGCATGAATGACTCCTTGATTTCGTCATGCCATCATGCCGCATGACGGTTGCCCCGTCAATATCTGTACAAAGCCATAAGCAGCGGGTAAGTCCTGATTAACGCGCGAATCGTTAGTGAATAAATTCATGCCTCACCAATCAATTGCACCCAATATGTCTAGCCCAGACCCTTTGCACCTCAATAACCAGCTGTGTTTTGCGCTGTACGCCGCGACCAACGCCATCACCCGGGCATACCGGGCGCCGCTGGCGCAACTGGGTTTGACTTACCCGCAATATCTGGTGCTCTTGGTGCTGTGGGAGCCCGACCGCAACGCCCACACCGTGAAAGGCCTGGCCGATGCGCTGCAGCTCGACTCCAGCACGCTGACGCCGCTACTCAAACGGCTGGAAGGAGCAGGCTTTGTGACGCGCGAGCGGCAGGCCGATGACGAGCGCGTGGTGCAGATTTCTCTGACCGCTGCCGGCCGGGCATTGCGCACGCCGGTGGCTGCGGTGCAGCAAGACGTGGCCTGCCGTACGCGTTTGAATGATGCTGAATTTTTCGACTTTCGAAGTCGCCTGCACGAGCTGGTCAACACCCTGGCACCACTGAGCCAGACCCCTGATGCCGACGCTGCGGCTCGCAATTTCCCCCTTCACCACCCCGGGCACGTAGTGAATCCTTGACATCGCCCATCCATGAAACAACAAACCACCAGGAGACAACCATGACCGAAGCAACCCTGAGCCCACCCGCCACCCACGCGCCCTCGTCCGCCCCTGTACCTGCAACAAGCCAGGCCAGCCTGTACCAGCGACTAGGCGGCGAGACAGGCATTCGCACCTTTGTGACTGATATTTTGAGACTGCATCACCAGAACCCGGTGATCATGTGGGCCTACTCCAAGGCGGAAAAAACCGACGCCCAATTGATTGACCTGGTGGTAGACCTAATCGGCATGGGCACGGGCGGGCCGAACATCTACAAGGGCATGGACATGCGCACCGCTCACAAGGGAATGTGGGTCACCGATGAAGAGTTCATTGCGGTGCTGGACGACATCCGCAAAGCCATGGAAATCAATCATGTTGACCCGCAAGCCAACGCCGAGCTGATGGCCATTGCCTACGGCATGAAAGCGGAAATCGTGCGCGGATAAGCAGCCGGTCGGCCTGCAAAAATTTTGAGAACAAACAAAAAAGCCAACGGGCACGACGTGTTCGTTGGCTTTTTGACGCGGGCGCGACTACTAAAACCTGGCGTAGTACAGCACCGCAAAAAAGTGGCACACCGTACCTGCCGCCACAAACAGGTGCCAGACAAAGTGGCCGTAGCGCAGGCGGTGATCGGTCGCGAAAAAACCGACGCCCAGGGTGTAGAACAACCCGCCCGCCACCAGCCAGAAAATGCCCCACGCAGGCATCAGCGCCCAAAGTGGCTTGATGGCAATCAGCGCGACCCAACCCATCGCCACATACAGCGCGGTTGACAGCCACGGCCAGCGCACGCCGGCAACGGATTTCAGAACAATGCCGGCCAGCGCCATCGCCCAGACCAGTCCGAACAGCGTCCAGCCCCACGGACCGCGCAGTACGCCGAGCGTGAACGGCGTGTAGGTGCCGGCAATCAGCAGGTAAATGGCGCTGTGGTCGAGCACCTGAAACACGCGTTTGGCGCGGTTCAGCGGCAGCACGTGGTAGAGCATCGACGTGGCATACAGCAGCACCATCGTGGCGGCAAATACGCTGGCGCCGACGATGCCAGCTGCGTCGCTGTGCCGCACGGCGGAGACGATCAGAATCGGTGCGGCGGCGATGGCGAGCAGCAAGGCCACGCCGTGGCCGATGCTGTTGGCAATCTCTTCGCCGACCGACTGCGGCCGGTCCAGCGGGAATTCGTTCGAGGCCGTAGATGGGGGCAAGTCAGACACACGCTTCAGCCGGGGTCTCGCACGATGGTTTTGGCCCGTTCGGGTTGAGCCTGTCGAAACCCTTCGACAGGCTCAGGGCGAACGGAGTTTGAATTGCGGTGAACTGACCGCGTGACGTCAACGGACCTGTTCGGCAAGACCCACAACCACTCATCGTTTCAGCAGCACCTTCAACACCGTTTGAACACGGCGCGCGTTACCGGCTTCAAAATCGCCAGCCAACACTTTGGCGGCGTCTTCGCCCCAGGTCTCTGCGGGCGCGGGCGCATTGCGCCTGGTCAGCAGTTGCAATTGCAGCATGCGGCGTGCGCTGATGTGCTCGGCGGGTGTCGGCACTTCGGCGGCCATCTCCAAACGCAGCAGCGACTCGGAAGCGTCTTTGCCCGAAGGCTTGGTCACCGCCTCGACCCAGCTGCTGCGCACGGCTGGTGTTACCAGTTTGCCGAGGTCCTGAACGCTTGGCACCTGCTCTGCGTCGCGCTTCTCCCATGCGGTAAGCAGATTCGTCAGCACCTCGCCGTGCGCCTGCATGTGCAGTTTTTTCAGCGCCATGTTGGCCGCCTCAAATGCCTCGCGCTGGGCGCGGAAGGCGGCATCACCGAGGCGCGGGCCGCGTTCTTCGAAAGCCGGCCGGTCGTTGCGGTCACCACGGTCTTCACGCTCAGGCCGATCCGGGCGTTCTGGCCGGTAAGGCTCAAACTTGTTGTCCGTGCTCTGACGCGGGCCACCGGGTTTGCTGCCCGATTTACTGCCAGGTCGCGAATCTTTTCTGTCGCCAAACTTGCCGCCGCGGCCTGCGGGCGCGGCTTCGACGCGCTTGCCGCCGGGCCGGTCGTCGCCACGACGGGCAATGACGGGCTTGGGCACGGCTTTGAGTACCGGCGGTGGCTCGGCCGGTGCGGTCGCGGGTTCGCTGGCTTCGTCGAATGCTGTTTCGGCGGCTTCGGTGGCGGCTTTGAAAGCACCTGATTCTTCACCGGTCGATGATTGCTCTGCTACGTTTTCTGTAGCTGCTTGCGCAGGCAAATCCTGGGCTACAACCTGATTTGACTCTGATTGAGCGGGCGAATCGACGGCGGCGGCCAGCGCGGCTTCGACCGAAGGTGGCGCGGCAGATTTGGCAGGCGCAGCGGCCGGTACAGGCACAGGCACCTGCCCGCGCACCACTGCCTCCAGCGCCTTGGCTGCCGCATGAATTTTCTGTGCGTCACCGGTAGCGGTGGCAGCTTCAACCGCTTTGGATGCTTCCAGCACCATGCGGTCAAACTCACCCAGCGCCGAGGCGGCTTTTTCGCGCTCGGCCGTCTTGCGCTGGAAGGCGTCGTCAATCGGTTTGCGGAAGGCGTCCCACAGTTTTTGTTCCTGCTTGCGCTCGATCGGCACACCCTGCGCCTCATGCTGCCAGCGCTGCTGCAAATGCTTGACGGCATCGATGTGCAGCACCGGCTCGGCGCCCAGGGCCTGCGCTTCCTCGATCATGGCCCTGCGGTGCGCCAGACTTTCATTACGCGCAGCGGTCAGCGGCGCATCGGCCAGGTCCATCGCGGCCTTCCACTGCGGCTGGATTTCGGCAAAAACTTTCTCGCTCAAGTGCCCGGCCTCGCGCCACTTGTCAACAAAACCGTTGAGGCTGCGAATGTGCATCTTCCAGTCGGTATTGCCTTTGTTTTCTTGCGCCCAGGCCAGCACTTCGTCGATCAGCACCTGACGCTGCGCCCTGGTGGCCTCGCTTTGCTCCTTGACTGTTTCCAGCCACAGCTCAACGACCTTGTGCGCTTCGTTGCAGGCATCGTCAAAGCGCTTCCACAGCGCGTGGTTGGGCGTGCCGCCCTGGTCGCTGGTCTTCCATTGCTCGCGCAGGGTGCGCAGCGCATCCTGTTGCTTTCGCCCGCCCATGGGCTTGGCAGCCAGCGCTTCGGCTTTGACGACCAGCTCTTCTCGAATCTGGTCGGCACGCCAGCGCTGCCAGCCTTCCAGCTCGCCTGCCGCCGTCAACGCGGCATGGGCTGCGGCCTCTAACCTGCTGTCGATGTTGCGGATGTTTTCTTTCAGTGCGTGTCGCAAGTCGGCGGCGACTTTCGGTGTTGCCTTGCCGTGGCCTTCGGTGACTTCGTGCTCCAGCCGCGTTAGTGCTTCCTGCACGATCGCAGAAGATTTCTCGCGCAGGTCTTTGAGCACCGCCGGATCCATCTTCAACTTCGCCGGGCGCTCGCCGACACTACCTGACGCGCCGGCAGGCGCCGCTTCACCGCGTGCGCTACGCAATTCGTCGGCCCACACCGGCACAGCTGGCAGCGGTGCGGCCTTGTCGTCTGCCGCCTTGACGGCCACGGCGATGGCTGCCTGGAAAGCTTCCCACACAGCCAGCAGCTGCCCGCGTGACGCGTCGAGAAGCGGAGGAAATTTGGCGTCAACGCTGGCCCAGTTGCTGTCTTGCGTGATGTCGCTGGCTTGCGCTTGCCAGTGCGCCACATCGGCGCCGAGGGCATCGAGTGCAGCCTGCGCGTCGCGCCACGGCTTGATCGACAGCACCTCGACGCGCTGCGCCATCAACACGGCGGCTTCGCGCTGCACCTGCGTGCGGTGCTGCAAATCTTCGATGGTTTTGACGCGCTCTGACAGCTGCACCTTGACGCTGGCCAAGGGCTCTTTCGACAGCGGCGCGCCGGCTTTGGCGGCGTCACGCTGCCAGGCCAGTGCATCGGCCAAATTGAGTTTGCTCGCGGCCAGCAGCACCTTTGCTTTTTCGGCCCATTCGGCAGCGACCGCCTCTTGTCCCTTGCTGCGCTTGATCTCGTCGAGCTTTTCCTTCAACGGCTTGGCGGCACCTTTGTCGCGGTTGGCCAGGTCTTTGTAGACCTCGGCCATCTTCTCAAAGCTGGGCTCGGTGGCCAGCCACTGGCGAATTTTTGCCGCGCGCTCGCCCGAAGTCGACGCTGAAAAAGCGCCACCCGTCAGGCCGTCCAGCGGGTGGACCGGAGCCTCTTTGTGAACGGGCGTTTTAACGGCAGGACTCTCGGACGTGGAGGATTTGGAAGATTTGAACATGGGGAACATGAAAGAGCGATGCTAAAAAATGGGGCTAGCCGTGTTGCAGAGGCAAGACTATCGGCGACCAGGGTTGCCAGAAATGCCTGCTGACTCAACGGCACGCGCAGAAGAATGTTGTCGGTGAGAGATGGCTTTTTCTTTGCAAAACATGGAACGCTGAACAACAGCAAACGTTCAGAGGTCAATTGGGCAAATAGAGCGGAAGGCGTATTTTCGCTGTTTTTAAGGCGATACCAAATTAAGTTCGGCGCGCGGTGTCCATTTGGGATCGGGTGCGGCTGTTTTCGAGGCCCCCAGAGACAATCGGTCAGCCGGCAAATTGGCGGCGGCGAGGTAGTCTTTCACCACCACGCCGCGCTGCACCGCCAGCTCGCGCATGGCCTCGTCGCTCACCCTGATGTCGTCCAGCAGCAGCTTTTCCATCTCGGCGTCTGGCAGGTCTTTGGTCAGGCCGACGAGGTTGCGCGGCTTCGCCATGTCGGCGCGTTGGTAGACATCCTTGAGCAGTGCCGGGTATTCGGCCGCGCTGACGGTGATGTCTGCGGACGAAGTGCCGGTTTCTTTCACCGTGACGCGACGTTTTTCAGCGCGCACCATGTCCATCAGCCGCTCTCGCTTGAAGCCGTCGCGCTCCGCGTCCAGGTTGCTGGTGCCAACGACGGTGAGCTTGAGCGCCGGCCGGTCAGTCAAGGCCCTGGCCACTTTGTCGAGCCCGGTTTTTCCCTCCGGTGTCAGCCGCGCGCTGCCAGCGGCAAAGCTCACACTGCCGAGCTCATCCCCACCGCCGCCAAACGCATTGGCCAGCAAACTAAAGGGCGCGGTAATTGCCCTGGTGATGACGTTGAGGATCACCCGGGCGATGACCGGGCCGAGGCTGAACTGCGGATCATTGAGCGAACCGCTGATCGGCAAGTCCAGATCAATCACGCCGTTGCGGTCGGCCAGCAACGCCGCCGCGAGCTTCACCGGCAGGCTGGCGGGCGCGCCTTCGACCTTGTCGCCGAAGCTCAGTTGATTCAACACCAGCTTGTTTCTGGCGGTCAACTGGCCGTTGGGCAACACGATGTAGTTCACGTCCACGCTCATCTTGCCCCGGTTGATGCCGTAACCGGCGTACTTGATGGCATACGGCGACAGCGGCGGCAGTTCCAGGTCACGCACCTTGCCGGTGATGTCCAGCGCCAGCGGTTTGGCCAGCGGGTTGAGCTTGCCGACAACTTCGAGCGAAGCCGTACCTTCGGCGCGGCCGCGCAGTTCCAGATCAGCCATGTTGACCGGCGCAGCAACATTGCCTGCGGGCACTTCGGATGAAAACGCGCTGAGCTTGCCAGTCACCTCGGTCAGGTTGGCCGTGTAGTTCGGTTTGATGAAGCGGTCAGAGAAAAGCACCTTGCCGTTGATGAGGCTGAGCGGGCCGAAGTTGACGATGGCCGCCGGGGCCTGCACAACTGCTGCGTCTGCGGTTTGAGGGTCTTTTGATGCCGTAGCCGAAGTAGAACGTGCGCGAGCAGCTATTATTTTTGTAGCACCCACGGTGGCCGCCGCAGCGCTGGCTTCAGCCGGTTTTCTGAGCAAGTCCTGCAGGTTGATGCGGCCTTCGGGCGTGACGATCACGCGGGCGAAAAAATCGGTCAGCACGGTTTCCTTGACATCGACCCGCGTGGCCTTGGCCGGCTCCAGCCCGACACTCAGGCCGCGCAGATTGAGCGCCTTCCAGTCCAGCAGGTCTTGCTGGGCGCCAGCGCACTCGCTACAGTTTTCGCTTTGAATTCTTCCAGCACCCCATCGCCTGCGACCTGCGCCTGCGGGCCGGCGGGCGTCTGTTTGTACGCCACCTTGCCTTTAAAGCTGGCATCGGCGCGCAGCAGTTCGATGTTTACCGCGTCGGCAAAGTACGGCTCGAAGGCCTGCAACGGCAGCCGACTGACCACCAGCTGCC
>JANPFZ010000270.1:0-3368 GCA_031423655.1 Polaromonas sp. | reverse complement strand
GCGCCGGTGACGAAGTAGGCATGCAGGTCATGGGCAAATCGGTTCAGCTTGTGCAGCACGCCCTTGTTGCCGCGCACCAGCGCGTTGTAGCCCAGCACGGCAGGAATGGCGACAGCCAGGCCCAGCGCCGTCATGATCAGTGACTCGCCAACAGGACCGGCTACTTTGTCTATGGTGGCCTGGCCCGCCATGCCAATCGAAAGCAGCGCGTGGTAGATGCCCCAAACCGTGCCGAACAAGCCGATAAATGGCGCCGTGGAGCCCACCGAAGCCAATACCGCCAGCCCCGACTGCAGCTTCGACGTGAACTCATCGAGGGCGTTGCGCAAGGTGCGTGTAACCCAGTCGCTCATGTCGAGCGCGCTGTGCAGTTGCGCCTTGGTATCGCGGTGATGCAGCGTGGCTTCCCGGCCTTCCAGTGCCAGCTGGCGAAACGGATTGGCCGGGTCAGCGCCCAGCCTGGCCAGACCGGTGTCGAAGTCTTCGCTGTGCCAGAAAGCTTCGGCTGCGCGGGCAATTTTTTTGTACTTGATCAGGTCCAGCGTCTTGATGATGATGACCATCCACGACGCCAGGGACATCAGCAGCAGCAAAACCGCCACCGATTTGGTCACGATGTCGCCTTGGCTCCAGATGTTGGCCAGGCCAAATTGGGTGTTCACGAATCATTACTCCAATAGTCAAGAATTGTGGGCAAAAAATTACTCAAGCACCCAGTTGATCGGTACGTTAAACCACATGGCTTCAGCGACACCGTCACGTTTGCCGGGCACATAGCGCCAGCGCATCACGGTTGCCACTGCGGCCTGGTCCAGCCGCTCGAAATTGCTGGACTGGACGATTTCAGCGCGTTGTGGCGAACCGTCGACGCCTATCAATACCCTGACGGTGGTTTTGCCCTGTTCGTTCAGGCGCTTGCTCATGGGCGGGTAGGGTGGCCGTACGTTCTGCAGGTAGTCTGCATCGCTTGATGGCAGCTGTACGGCGGGCGGGGAAGGCGGGGCGGTCGGTGCAGCGGGGATGGTGGGCGCTACCGCGGTGGGGGCCAATTGAAGAGACGGTGTCACTGCATCGGTTGGTGCGTTGGGTGAAGACAGCGGGTCGGCAATGGCCAGAGGTTGAGCTTGTGGGAATGTAGGTGCTTTTGCCTGGGCCTTTTTCGGCTCGGCAGGCGCGGGCGGATGTGGCTGAACCGGAGCCGGCTCCACGACGGGCGCCGGCGGGTCGACAAATTGCGACAGCATCTGTGCAGGTACTACCAGCTCTGCAGCCTGCATCAGGAGGCCGCTTTGCAGGGCCCAGATGAACCCGACATGCAGCCCTACGACGGCTGCTGCAATGACAGCATTGCGGCTGAGTGTCTGGCTTGGTGCGGCTGCAGGCGACACAGAGACTCCTGAAATGGTGGCAGCGTTTATGGGTAAGCCATGAGGGTTCCCAAGGTCACAAGCGTGCCACAAATTTAGGCGGGTTCTGGGGCACCGGCCGCGACTTTCGACGAAACACCCAACAAGTGGCTCCGACAACCAGAAGCAGGCTTAAAGGGACAGCTGCAAAAATGGAGAAAAATGTTGAGACGGGTTCCATGGGCTGCATTCCGGAGTTGGTATGGCGAGCTTGATGTTGGCCTGCGGGCAGCTTGCGTTGCATTGAGCTACCACGTTTCGGGCGCAGCCTTCGCACTGGCCGCACTGAGTGGCCACGCCGAGTTCGAACTGAATTTCGTCGAAGCCCATGCCGGCGCGGGCATGGCGGGCAATTTCGCGGTCAGAGATGCGGCGGCAGACGCAGACGATCATGGTTGGGCTTGGCTTTAATTCAGTCGGTTATTCGACAAGACCAGTATAAATGCGAATAGGTCGCATTTGCAAGTATCAGTGGATTTTTTTGATCTTGCGAGTAGCGTTCTCCGCGCTGAAAACGCAATAAAAAATGCCTGCGGCCCTTGTAGAGTATATGCCTGCAGCTATCAATAAAATAGCAAATGATAAAGGGCATAGATCTGGGTTGGGGTGCGTGCGGCCCTGTTGGGAACAGGTGCCTCAGCGCTACCCCCGGCCTACATGCGCGGCAGGTTGTGATAACAACCGGTCAGCCGCACCGATTCAAAGCTTTCGTCTTCGCCGGAGCTTCCGCGTTCGAGATCGTTACGACGCAGCCCGCCGACTGACATGGAGGCTCAGCTGAGTTCGCCCATCTGAATTTGAAGGTAATTCTGGATTCCGACTTTTCCAACCAGTTCCAGCTGAGTTTCCAAAAAATCGATGTGCTCTTCGGTATCGTCAAGAATCCCTTGCAGCAGGTCGCGAGACACATAGTCACGGGCGGTTTCGCAACAGGCAATGCCATCCTTGATTGTTGCCTGCGCGCCCGTTTCTGCCTTCAGGTCGCAGTTCAGCGCCTCAAGCACGTCTTCCCCAATCATGAGTTTGCCCAAATCCTGCAAGTTGGGAAGGCCGTTGAGCATGAAGATACGGTCCATCAGCTTGTCGGCATGCTTCATCTCGCCGATAGATTCCTCGTATTCCTTCTTGGCCAGCTTGTCCAGACCCCAGTGCTTGTACATGCGGTAATGCAAGAAGTACTGGTTGATTGCCGTAAGCTCGTTCTTCAGCTGGGCCTGAAGGTGGCCGATGACCTGTATGTCGCCTTGCATGGTGGCCTTTGATTAGGATTTGGCATTTCATTGTCTGTCAAGCCCCAATTGCCCGCAAGCGATCGAATTTTTATTTTCTGTCCCGCAGTCAGGGGCGTGGAGTTGGAAATTAAGTCAGGTCGATCCAGATTCGATGCAGACGTGGATGGTTTCGAATTGTCAAGAAAAATAGGGCTCCAGGCCATATAAGGTCTGCGCCATCAGCTATTTAATTGATAGCTAACAGAGGTCGCTGCCCAGGCTTCTGTTCATTAAGCCCCGTCAATAGTCCAGTCGCTCCGGCCTGATCTCTTGCAGGATGGTTGTCGAGATCTCTTCAATCGACTTCGTGGTGGTGGACAGCCAGCGGATGCCTTCGCGCCGCATCATGGCTTCGGCCTCGTGGATTTCATGGCGGCAATTGACCAGGCTGGCATAGGTCGAATTCGGGCGACGCTCATTGCGGATTTGCGCCAGCCGCTCGGGTGCAATCGTCAGCCCAAAAATTTTCTTTCGGTGCGGCTTGAGGGCGGGCGGTAACTGGCGCCTATCAAAATCTTCCGGAATCAGCGGGTAGTTTGACGCCTTTAGACCGTACTGCATGGCCAGATACAGCGATGTCGGCGTTTTGCCGCTGCGGCTGACGCCCACCAGAATGACGTCGGAGCGCTCCAGATCCCGGTTGCTTTGGCCGTCGTCGTGTTCGAGTGAAAAATTGATCGCCTCAATGCGG
>JANPFZ010000269.1:0-2012 GCA_031423655.1 Polaromonas sp. | reverse complement strand
GCTGTCAGGCCCGAGACGCGCAGGATGTCGCCCACGTCAGGGTCGCTGAAGCCAAGCAGCAAGCTGGCCGCACTGACCACGTAAGGCGTGTCTTCGGTGCCTGCGGCCAGGGCTGCCTGCGGGCCGGTCAAGACTGGTGGGTCGTTGACGTTAATTACCAAGCTGGATGGCGCACTGGTGGTGCTTTCAAAGGTGCCGTGGGCATCCACGTAACTGACCCGCACGCTGATTTGGGTTGCCACATCGTCATTGGTCAGTGTGTAGGTGGCTGCCGTGGCGGATGCTATATCAGTGAGACCGCGCGTCCACTGATAGGTAAACGCGCCAACAGGGATGCCATCCGCATCCGAGATGCCACTGGTGTTGGCCGTGAGCACCTGATTTTGCGTGGCGGTGCCGCTGATCGTGGCTGCTCCTACCAAGGGGTCATTGATGTTTGCCACGGCCAAGGTTGGCGCCGAGATCACTGTTTGGGCCATACCGCTGGTGTCGATGTAGGTGGCGACGACGCGAAGATTCAGGCCTACCTGCGGATTTCCTGGCTGGAAGACGGCACCGGTTGCCTGGTTGGTCCATACCTGGGAGACGGCACCGGTTGCCGGGTTGGTCGATACCCCACCAGTCGCCTGCCAGGTGTAGACAAGGGTTGCCGCGTTTACGTCATTTGCCGCGGTGAATACCTGGCTCACTGTCAGCAACTGGTTCTCGGTCGGCGTATTGTCGCTAACCAGCAGCGTGCGAACTGGCAGCGGAACCGGAGTAATCCCGGATGCAAATGTTGGTTGCAGTACGTTGATACGGAAGGTGTCCGTCACCGTCAGCGGAGTGCCCGGCCCGGTATCGGTTGCACTCACACGTACATCGATCGCGCCGTAGACCTGTGGCGCGCCCGCGATTTTTGCACCCGTCAAAACCCCATTCAAGTCGAACAACAAGGTGAAGTTCAAGCCGTAGGAAGCTGTTGTTCCGTCTATTGCCTGTCCGTTGCTGGCCAACACAGCCGTGTAATGCAGTTGACTCGAGGGAGTCTGGGCATCGATGAAGGTGGTGGTCAGTGGCAGGAACTGGTTCAACTCCGTTCCTTGTCTGGCAAATGTATCCGCCAAACCCGTGGTGGCGCCCTGGACAACGAGTGTCGGTGGCGTGTTGTTACCTAGCGGGGCTACCGTGATGGCGGTGGTTGCGACCGAATACACGGTTTCGGTATAGCCCTTACCATCCACATAACTGACATGAACACGTAGCGGCTGGCCGAGGAAGAAGTTGGTGGGCGTGAAGGTCGCGGCTGTGGCACCGGCTATCTCAACAAACTGTAGCTTGATGGGGTCCAGCGCCTCCCACTGGTATTTCAGAGGGCCCATGCCGTCTGCGTCGGCGATGGTGCTGGCGATGGTCAACGGCAATCCCACGACGGGTTGAACGCCAGCAGTTACCGGGTCGGAATCGCCCGCAGTGAAGCTCAGGCCACCGATAGGCAATGCGTTTTTGCTGACTCCGGCGACAGAAAGCAGGCCCAAGTCCACAAGGCGGGAATGGTCGGCATCGAAGGTGCCAAACTCAATACGCTCGATATTGCGCAGAGTGTCCGAGCCATCCCGACTGACGCCCGCGATGCCGCCCAGTCCGTTGACAGCAGGCGCACCCATGTCGGTTACGTGCCAGATACCGGTGCCGATCACGACAAGCCCGTTTGCATCAAACACAAAGTCGCCGTTGGCATCAAGCACCGGATTGACGATTTCATTGAAGGCGTATTGATCTGCCCTGCCCCTGTAAAAGGCCGTGTCTACATCACCGGCCACGCCGTCGTTGGTAATCTCCCGGATGATCTGGCCGCCCGCGCTGCGGGAGGTCAGGCTCACATGCAGCGCTGCATCGCCGTCAATGATGTCGTCACCGCCCCGGCCTTCAATCAGGTCACTGCCCGCGCCGCCCAGCATGATGTTGCCGTTGGAAAATGCCACCGGCCCAATCGGCGTATAGCTTCCCTGGCCCAGAATGTCCGTCAGGCC
>JANPFZ010000268.1:0-7406 GCA_031423655.1 Polaromonas sp. | reverse complement strand
CCGGGGCCGATGTCGATGATGTTGTCGGCGCGGCGAATCGTGTCTTCGTCGTGCTCGACCACCACCAGCGTGTTGCCGCGCTCGCTGAGTTTGCCGAGAGCGCTGAGCAAAATCTGGTTGTCGCGCGGATGCAGGCCAATCGTCGGCTCGTCGAGCACGTAGCACACGCCCTGCAAATTCGAGCCAAGCTGCGCGGCCAGACGAATGCGCTGAGCCTCGCCGCCCGAAAGCGTCGGTGCGCCACGGTCCAACGTGAGGTAGCCGAGCCCGACATCTTCGAGAAACTCCAGTCGGTTTTTGATCTCGGGAATCAGGTCGCGCGCGATGTCGCTTTCCCGTGTGGTCATACGGCCTGTCAACGCCAGCGTTTCAACCCACGCGCGCACGTCGGTGACCGACAGCGCCGCAAGGTCGGCAATGCCCACACCGGCAAATTTCACCGCACGTGCCTGCGCATTGAGCCGCGTGCCTTCGCACCTCGGACAGGTGGCGTCAAGCACGTCGTCGGCTTCCGGCTCGCCGAAGCTTTGCTCGCGGCCCTTGTTGTCATCGTCACGCACCGAATCGTCAAACACCTTGCGCTGCTCTTTGGTGAGCTTCACGCCGGTGCCGACGCAATCGGTACACCAGCCATGCTTGCTGTTGTAGCTGAACAGGCGCGGGTCCAGTTCAGGGTAAGACGTGGCACAAACCGGGCAGGCCCGCTTGGTGGAAAAGCCGACGAGCTGGCCGATGTCTTTGGTGCTGCTGCCGGTCAGCATGGCACCACGCAGGCCATCGAGCGGCCCCAGTACATGCACCACACCCTTGCCGTGTTGCAAAGCCGTGGCCAGCGCCGCGCGCAGCGTCGCTTCGTTGTCTGGCGTCACATGAATGTCGGCAATCGGCAGCTCAACGGTGTGCTCCTTGAAGCGGTCGATGCGTGGAAAATTCGTGGTGGGCAAAAACTCGCCATCGATGCGCAGGTGCGTGTAGCCGCGTGGCCGCGCCCAGTCGGCCAATTCGGTGTAGACGCCCTTGCGTGCAATCACCAGCGGGGCCAGCAAGCCAATGTGCTTGCCGCGGTAGGTTTTGAGCAGCTGCGCGGCAATGCTCTCGGGACTTTGCGGCATCACCGCCGCGCCGTCTTTGGTGCAGTGCTGTAGGCCCAGCTTCACATAAAGCAGCCGCAGGAAATGCCAGACCTCGGTGGTGGTGCCGACGGTGGATTTGCGGCCGCCGCGCGACAGGCGCTGCTCGATAGCCACCGTCGGCGGAATGCCGTACACCGCATCGACTTCGGGTCGGCCCGCCGGTTGCACGATGCTGCGCGCATACGCGTTGAGCGACTCCAGGTACCGGCGTTGGCCTTCGTTGAAAAGAATGTCGAAAGCCAGTGTTGATTTGCCGGAGCCCGACACGCCGGTGACCACGTTGAATTTGCCGCGCGGAATATTGACCGACAGGCTCTTCAGGTTGTTTTCTTTCGCGTTGACGATCTGGATATCGTTAGAGAAAGTCGGACGGGTTTTCCAGGCCTTGGGTTTGGCCTCTTCCACGCCGTGTACCTTGCCCATCGCCAGCTCGTAATCGCGGAGTGCTTTTGCAGTGTGCGATGTCGGGTGTTCACGCACCGCTTCGGGCGTGCCTTCGGCCACCAGCAAGCCGCCGCCCTCCCCGCCTTCGGGGCCCAGGTCAATAAGCCAGTCGCTGGAGCGAATCACGTCGAGGTTGTGTTCGATGACGATGAGCGAATTGCCCGCGTCGATGAGCTTGCGCAGTGCGCGCATCAGTTTGGCGATGTCGTCGAAATGCAGGCCGGTGGTGGGCTCGTCAAACAGAAACAGCGTGCCACGGCTCGGGTTGCGCAAGGCCAGTGCCTGTCGGCTCGCGCTCATGGTTTTGTTACCAGCCTTGCTGGCCTCGGCCAGGTAGCCAGCAAGCTTCAAACGTTGTGCCTCGCCGCCCGAAAGTGTCGGTACCGGTTGGCCGAGCTTGACGTATTCCAGTCCCACATCGACGATGGGCTGCAGCGCGCGAATCACCTCGCGGTCCTGGGCAAACACCTGCGCCGCTTCGCTCACAGTCAGCTCCAGCACGTCCGACACATTCATCAACCTCGGGCTGAGCTGGCCGATGGCCTTGCGCTCGATCATCACCTCAAGGAGTTCGGGCCGGTAGCGTTTGCCGTCGCAATCGGGGCAGCGCAAATACACGTCGCTTAAAAATTGCATCTCGACATGCTCGAAGCCCGAACCACCGCAGGTTGGGCAGCGTCCATCGCCGTTGTTGAAGCTGAACTTGGTGGCGGTGTAGCTGCGCTGCCGCGCCAGCGGCGTCTGGGCAAACAGCTCGCGAATCGCGTCCCACGCACCGACGTAGCTGGCCGGGTTGGAGCGGGCGGTTTTACCGATGGGTGACTGGTCAACAAACACCACATCAGTCAGATGATCGGCCCCCATCAGCCGGTCATGCAGGCCCGGCGTTTCAGTGGCCTTGCCGAACTGGCGCAGCAGCGCGGGCGCCAGAATGTCCTGCATCAAGGTTGATTTTCCCGAGCCGCTGACGCCGGTGACGCAGACCAGACGCTGCAACGGAAACTCGACTGACAGGTTCTTCAGGTTGTGGTCGCGCGCCCCTTCCAGAATCAGACGCGGCGTGCTGTCACTTACCGGGCGCTTGAACCCCATGCCGACCTGCTTGCGCGAACCGAGATAGGCGCCGGTCAAGGTGTCAGCATGCTTTAAATCGTCCGGCGTGCCGTCGAACACGATCTGGCCCCCCTTCTCGCCCGGGCCGGGGCCCATGTCGATCATGCGGTCGGCCGCCATCATGACAGCCGGGTCGTGCTCGACCACGACCAGCGTGTTACCCGCGTCACGCAGCCGGTGCATGGCCTGCGTGATGCGGTTCATGTCGCGCGGATGCAGGCCGATGGAAGGCTCATCCAGCACGAACAGCGTGTTGACCAGCGAGGTGCCGAGTGCGGTGGTCAGGTTGATGCGCTGTACCTCGCCACCCGACAGCGTGCGGCTTTGCCGGTCAAGCGTCAGGTAGGCAATGCCGACGTCGCACAGGTATCTGAGGCGGGTCTGAATTTCTTCAAACAGTGATTTGAGCGCCTTGTGTTCGGCGTCTTCCGCAGTCGCTGTGCTGTTGCCGATGGCGGGTGAAACCAGTTTGAAAAACTTTTCGAGACGATCAATCGGCAGCCGCATTAAGTCGTGCAGACACAGGCCTGGCAGTGCTTCAAGTTGCGCGCGACTCCATTTCACGCCGACCGGCATGAAACGCTCGGCCGGCGGCAGCACGGCGTCGGCCGCGGCTTTGCTGCCCAGGCGCCACAGCAGCGGTTCGAGCTTGAGGCGCGCGCCGCCGCAGACATCGCACGGCGTGTAGCTGCGGTACTTGGACAGCAGCACGCGAATGTGCATCTTGTAGGCTTTGCTTTCAAGGTATTCGAAAAAGCGCTTGATGCCAAACCAGTGCTGATTCCACTTGCCGTTCCAGTTCGGAGATCCGTTGATGACCCAGGCCTGCTGGTCAGGCGTGAGCTTGTACCAGGGCGTGTCACGCGGAATGCCTGCTGTTTCAGCATGGCGCATCAGGTCGTCCTGCGCTTCTTTCCACGCGGGTGTCTGCATGACCTTGATGGCTCCCGAGCGCAGCGTCAGCTTGTCATTGGGAATCACCAGCCCATAGTCAACACCGATCACGCGTCCAAAACCACGGCAGGTTTCACACGCGCCCATCGCCGAGTTGAATGAAAAAAGCGATGGCGTTGGCTCGGCGTAGCGCATATCGCTGTCCGGGCAATGAAGGCCGGTGGAAAAGCGCCACAAAAGCTCGTTAGCCCCCACGCTTTTCACCGTGTGTAATACGCTGCCCCCCGAGAGGGCTGGCTCTGCTTGGGGCGGCCCGGCGAGCTCATCAGCCCCCATGCTTTTCACTGCGTGTAATTCGCTGCCCCCCGAGGGGGCTGACTCTGCTTGGGGCGGCCCGGCGCTATCGCCGCCGCTTGCTGTTTGAACATAGACATTAAGCCGTCCACCGCCGCGCTTCAAGGCGGTTTCGATGGCTTCGAGCACACGCACCTTTTCGGTGGCATGAATGCGGAAACGGTCAGCCACCACGTCTAGGAGTTTGTGGGGGCCGGCCGGCGTGGCGATGTCGCGCTGCGCATGCACCCGCGTGAAGCCGCTGGCCGACAGCCACTGTTCGAGCTGTTCGGCGCTGGTGTTGCCGGGCAGCTCAACCGGAAACGTCATCACCACGCGCGGATCACCAGAAGCCGTGCGCGACATCAACTGCGCGTAGATGGATTCCGGCGAATCATGGCGAACCGCCTGCGCCGTCTGCCGGTCAAACAGCTGCGCCGCCCGCGCATACAGCAGCTTCAGGTGGTCATTCAGCTCGGTCATCGTGCCCACAGTCGAGCGCGAACTGCGAACCGGATTGGTCTGGTCGATGGCTATCGCTGGCGGCACGCCCTCGACCTTGTCCACGGCCGGCTTGTCCATCCGGTCCAGGAACTGCCGCGCGTAAGCCGAGAAGGTCTCGACGTAACGCCGCTGGCCTTCGGCAAACAGGGTGTCGAACACCAAAGAGGACTTGCCCGAGCCGCTGGGCCCGGTGACCACCGTCAATTCACCGGTGCGAATATCAAGATCGAGGTTTTTGAGATTGTGCTGACGTGCTCCGCGAATGCGGATGGTTCCCTGGGACATCTAGTGGAGTCTTTCCTGAAGAGGTCAAACATTCTAGACAGCCCGGTTTTAAAAGTCTGGTGCGGGGCAAATGCCCTTTTGATCAGCTTCGAGGCGCTGAAGGCCTGTCACGCCACCGGGCAGCAGCCCGCGCCGGCTATTGATACAGCGCTATTTCAAGTTCGCGGAACTTGTCGGCACCGACGGCTTCCTTGATTTTGGGCGCCAGTTCCTTGAGCTTGGCCAGGTCACCTGCGGACTCCACCGCCAGATTCAGGCGAAAGCCACGTAAACCCAAACCGGCGGTCAACCGGGTTGCAATCGGCCAGGCCTTCAGAAAATGGGCCTGTGCATCGAGTGTGGGTGCAACGCCCGTAGCAACAGATACCACCGGCGCAGAAGTCGGTACACCGGCTGAGGATACGGGCACCGGGGGCGCAACGTTAAGCGAAGGTGGGACTGTTGCCAAGCCACTCGATAGCTCAAGCCATCCCGATGCCAGCATTTGATCGATATCGGCCGAAGAGACGCCCAGACCCGCCGTAGCCTTCAGTACGTCGGCGGTGCTGCGTTTCCCATCGAACATGATGAAAGCGGACCGCTGGCGCGGAAGAAGCCCGGAGGCGCGATCTTGCAGCGCCACTTTTCCTCGCTCTGTTTTGTTGTAGATCATTCACGTATCTCGGTAAAACACGCTGAAATCTGAAATCCAGGCGATCGGTCGACTATCTGGACTGCTTTCTCTTTTTGCGCGCTGTCATCTGGCGGTTCCCTGCCGGAATTCTATCTTGCCAGTCGCGCGCGGAGCCAAAACTAGTTCACGCCGGGCCTGCCTATTTGAAGCTGAAAGCTCGCTGGCTCAAAAGTCGCAAGGGGAATTTGAAAACGCAGAGTGAGCCCACACCTTAATGAATACTTAACAAGTACTTCGAGACGGCAAACCTTTGGAGCTTCAAGCCTTCAGTTCGGCGGACACAGGCGCAGCGCCGTGCTTCTCGCCGCCCATGTCCAAATCGCCGCCCTTGGTCAGCATGTAAAGCGCCAGTGCCGCGAAGGCAATAAATCCAATCACAATTTTCCACATCATCATTCTCCTCATGAAATAAAAAAGGGCTCCGACCGACGGCAGGAGCCCTGTGAAGTTTCAAAACTTTTCAGGCCAAACCCGGCCTCTCAGCCGGGGTTGGCCATGAAGTCAATCAGTCTTCGGCGTAGATATCGACGTCTTTCGTTTCTTTGACGAACAAGGTGCCGATAACCAGGGTCATGCCCGCAACGATGATCGGGTACCACAAGCCGTTGTACATATTGCCGGTCTGCGCCACGATGGCCAGAGCCGTTGCAGGCAGCAAGCCACCGAACCAGCCGTTACCGATGTGATACGGCAGCGACATCGATGTATAGCGAATCCGGGTCGGGAACATTTCAACCAGCATGGCGGCAATCGGGCCGTAAACCATCGTCACCAGAAGCACCAGGTAGCTCAGGATCAGGATGATGGTCAACTTATCGACCTTGGCTGGATCAGCCTTGGCAGGGTAGCCGGCAGCGCGGAGGGTATCCACCGTGGTTTTCTTGAACTCGGCGTCTTTCTTCTTCAGATCGTCCGGTGCCATGCCTGCAGCCGTGAAGCTGCTGATCACGGTTTCGCCAATTTTGATGGTGGCTGGCGCGCCTGGCGCGCCGGCGGCGTTTTCATAGCTCACCGAATTGGCCGACAGCACCTGTTTGGCGATATCGCAAGAGCTGGTGAACTTGGCTACGCCCGTCGGGTTGAACTGGAACGAGCATTCATTGGCATCAGCCGTCACAACGACCTTGTTCTTCGCCTGGGCAGCAGCCAGATCAGGGTTGGCAGCCTTCGTCAGTGCGTTGAACACCGGGAAGTAGGTCACGATGGCCAGCAGGCAACCGGCCATGATGATCGGCTTGCGGCCGATCTTGTCAGACAGCGTACCGAACAGGATGAAAAACGGCGTGCCGATAACAAGCGATGCAGCCACCAGCAGGTTGGCGGTAGCGCCGTCAACCTTCAGGGAGCCCGTCAGGAAGAACAGTGCGTAGAACTGACCCGTGTACCAGACCACAGCCTGGCCGGCGGTCAGGCCCACCAACGCCAGAATCACGATTTTCAGGTTTTTCCACTGGCCGAAAGATTCGGACAACGGCGCTTTCGATGTTTTGCCTTCAGCTTTCATCTTGGCAAACGCAGGTGACTCATTCATCGACAGGCGGATATAAACCGAGATGCCGAGCAGAACGATGGACACCAGAAACGGAATGCGCCAGCCCCATTCAGCAAACGCTGCTTCGCCGATGGCGGTACGCACACCCAGAATCACCAGCAACGACAGGAACAGGCCCAGCGTAGCCGTGGTTTGAATCCACGACGTGTAGGCACCACGCTTGCCGTGCGGCGCGTGTTCAGCCACATAGGTAGCTGCACCACCGTACTCGCCGCCGAGCGCGAGGCCCTGTAGCATGCGAAGACCGATCAGAATGACCGGAGCGGCCACACCGATGCTGGCGTAGTTGGGCAGGACGCCGACGATGAACGTCGACAGACCCATGATCAAAATCGTGACCAGGAAGGTGTATTTGCGGCCGATCATGTCACCCAGACGACCGAACACCAGCGCGCCGAACGGACGCACGATGAAGCCGGCCGCGAACGCGAGCAGCGAGAAAATCGTGCGCGACGCAGGATCAAGGGCCGAGAAA
>JANPFZ010000267.1:0-1971 GCA_031423655.1 Polaromonas sp. | reverse complement strand
TCCGACGCACCGAAGTCAACCGTTTTCGCTTCGATCTGCCGCAGACCGGCACCCGAGCCCACCGACTGGTAGTTGATCTTGACGCTGGTAGCCTTGTTGTAGTCGGCAGCCCATTTTGAATAAAGCGGCGCCGGGAAGCTTGCGCCCGCGCCAGTAACGTCCTGCGCGGCTGCGAGGCCGGATAACGACGTCAATGCAGCGCCTGCCGCACAAATGAGAGAGGTATTGAAGGTCACGTTCATTGATTTACCTTTGGGATTGATTGACATGGATGAAAATTAAAAGAGTCCAAGGCTTGCGACTGAGATGACCAGACTCTACAAAGCTAGTGTGACAAAGACGTGACAAGCACCTCGCCCCTGGTTCATTGGGCCGTTTAAGCGCCTGCTTTCCGCCTTGTCATAAAAGCTTCAACAAAAAGTCACAGAACCGTCACAAACAAGCTCTACGCTTTCGTCTGTTCTAACCCCGACACCTAAGAGATTGCCCAACATGCTCCATCACCGAATCCTGTGCATCGCTTTCACCGTTGCCGCTCTGGGCGGTTGCGCGACCCGCCCCTCGCCTGTTTCAGTGGCAGACACCATCGCCGCCAACCCGGAACTCAGCACACTCAACTCGCTGGTGACAAAAACAGGTTTGACCGACACCCTGAAAAGCACCGGACCATTCACTGTTTTCGCGCCGTCAAATAATGCCTTTGCCAAGGTCCCAGCCAAAACGATGGAAGAACTGGGCAAAGATCCCGTCAGGCTGAAGGCTGTCCTGAGCTATCACGTCGTGCCAGGCAAAGTGATGGCCGCTGACGTGAAGAACGGCAACAGCAAGACGGTCAATGGCGCCAACATCGCACTGTCCAAGGCAGGCGAATTTGTGACAGTCGAAGACGCCATGGTCCAAACAGCCGATATCTCGGCAACCAACGGTGTCGTCCACGTCGTTGACAGCGTGCTGATTCCGCCGACCACGCGCTGAAACAAGAGCAACGAAGTCGGGGAGACAGAGAATAGTCTCCGGTCGCCCGACATACCTATTTTCAAGTCATTTCAGGCTCTAGCCCATGTATATCATGGGCCAGCAGCTACTTAATTAATAGCAATACACCCAGTAAGGCGGATACCGCTTTGCCACTACGCATGCCTGCACAATATTTCTGTCCAGACCGCAGGCGACTGCTGCGAGGCGCCGGTCTGCTCGCGCTGGTGGGCGCTGCGCCAGCCTTCGCGCAAGGCGCCAAGACAGCAGCAAGTTCCCGCAGCATCGTTATCGCTCAAGCTGTGGATTTTTCGCCGGCGCAGCAAGATGTCTCCAAAGACTTTCTCACTGGGTCGCGCGCCGCCTGGCAAGACATCAATTTGCGCGGTGGCTTCCGGGGTCGGCAGGTTCAGCATCTGACCCTGGAGACCGACGGCTCCCCGACCAGCGTGCGCGCTGCGATGGATTCGATTCGCGACAATCAGGCTTGCGTTGCCATTTCGGGGACGGTGGGCGACCAGCTCGCCAGTCAGCTTCTCAGCCTTTCGCAACAGGGCCGCCTCGACATTGCCCACGCCGCGCCCTGGCTGCAAAGTTCCGGCGCTGAAATTGACGACCGGACCTTTCCAATCTTTGCGGCTCGTCAGGAGCAGATCGCCTATGCACTGAAAACCCTGTCCATCATGGGTTTGAAGGAACTGGGTGCTGTTTACGCGACTGCAAGGGAAAAGACCTCCTACCAATCTGAGCTTGAGCGCATCGCCGATAGCATGCAGCTCAAACTGACGTCTTATCAGGGGTCGGACGACCTGCGTTTGCTGGGCCAGCGGCTTCTGCCCTCCACACCAGCCGTTTTATTGTTCGTCGGCGGCACGCCAGAACTCGCAGACTTCACCCAGGGCCTTGAAAAGCAGTCACGCCAGCGCTATATCGTGGCGCTGGCAGATGTGAACCTTCAGACCATGCTTCAAATGGGGAAAGCCCGAAATCATCACC
>JANPFZ010000266.1:0-3015 GCA_031423655.1 Polaromonas sp. | reverse complement strand
CGCTTCAGGTCGAGCTGGTTCGGGTAGTTGATGGGCAGTGCGCCCGAACCATAAAAGTCTTTCAACGATGTGGGATCAAGATTGCTGGTGACAAAGTAGACCCCCAGTGGAGTGCGCAGGTCGCCTTCCTGGGTTTTTTCTGTGCCGAGCTTGCCCACCGAAATGTAATAGTCGGCCAGCAGTTTCAGCCCGGCCGACGTGTTCTCGAAAAGATAAAGTCGAGAACGCGAGGCATCGACGGCAATTGCGTGTTTGCTCAGGCTGGAGAGCTTTAAAAACTGCGAGGGCACCATGCCGGACGCGGGCCGTTCGCGCAGTGCCCGAAGGCGTAGTTCGGATTCCTGGCGCAGCTCTTCTAGCATCGGCGCCGCTGTTTTGGCTGCCGTCTCTGGCACATCGCCCAGACTTCGAAGCGGGCGTGTGCGACCGGCCAGCAGGTCGCCATAAACCAGTTGCGCCAGCTGGAAATTGGGGTGTTCGTTGACCAGGCCTTCGGCTTTGTTCAGCGCTTCGCGTGGCATGGCCTGACCGATCAGGCGGTAAATCTCGATCAGCCGGCTTTCGGCTTGGCCGTCGCGGATTTCGCGGTTGCGGATGGTGCGCGTCGTGGGGCGCTTGGCAGGCGACGTGGTGGCTGCCGGTGCCTGGGTTGACTGCGCTTGCAGGCGCGCCGGTTGGATGGGCTGCGCGCTGGCGCCCGGCACTGCAAGCAGCCCGATAAGCACTATCAAAACAGTAGCTGCCTGCGCACGAATCATGGGGGCAGAGAAAATAAACCGCTGCAAAAGAGGATCAGGGAAGGGCTTGCAGCTTCAGTCGGTGCAATCGTCGCGACCAGGCTCTCATCCCTTGGGTCTGTCGATGCTGCCGTGCCGGCATTGCGCGAAGCGGCCTCACGCATCACCCGCCCGATGATTCCTTGACGATCACCCAGCGGTCATTGACCTTGGCCAGATCAAGCGTTTTGCGGCTGGAGACGTTTAGTGAGTCAGCGCTGTAGTCCTGTTTGAACTGGGCGGCGGCCTTGCTGCCTTGAACAGCGACGGACAGATTCGACAGCTTCACGCTGATGCGCGTCTTGCCCACGATGCGGGCGCGGCGTGACTCTTCCCAAGCCTTGCGGGGCTGGCTGCCGGGTGTGTCGAAGTTCGCGCCATAGCTGGCGAGATAAGCGGGTAGGTCCTTGCTGGCCCAGGCCTCTGCCCAGGCGCGCACGGCCGACTCGACCTCTTTTTCGGCAGCGGCTGCACTGGCGGGCGCGGCGGATGCCGGCGGCGTCACGGCTGGTACAGCGGGCGCAGGTGCTGTTTTGGCAGGCGGCGCAGCAGCCACAACAGGCGGTGGCGCCGTCGCCGGTTTGACCGCAACCGCAGGCGCTGCCGGCGGTGTAGCAGGTGTGGATGGTGCTGCCGGTGCAGCCGCAGCAGGCTTGCCCGACGTTTTGATATCGGCTGAAAACAGCGTGCGAATCAGCGCCAGCTTGGGCTGGACACCCGCGTTAGCGCCGTCGAGCTGCAGCGCCTTGCTGTAGGCCTGGCTGGCGAGTTTCGCGTAAACGTCACCAAGGTTTTCATGCGCGGTGGCATAGCTCGGATTGGTGCGAATCGCCATTTCCAGCGCGGCCCTGGCCTTGTCGAACTGGCTTTGGCCGGCATAGAGCACCGCCATGTTGTTGTAGGGCTCGGGAAGCTCAGGATAGTCTTGCGTTATCTGCGTGAAGGTGGCAATTGCGTCGCTGGTTTTGCCGGTTTCGGTCTGAATCACGCCCCGCAGAAAACGCATCTGCGGGTCTTTGGGTTTGGTAGCCAGGTACTGGTCGGACTTGGTCATGGCTTCGGCGTATTGACCGGCGCGCATCAGGCGGGACACATCGGCATAGTCGTCGGCCCAGGCGCTGCTACTGGAGAGCACCGCCGCCACAAACAGCGCGCGGAGGGCGGCGATTGGCGCGTGGCAGGTAAGGAATGCAGGCTTGGCCATGAGAGCTCTCGAGGTTGTTTTGCAGCTTGCGGACAGCGCGCGGGGCGTTTTGCCGACAAGACAAAAAGTCTGATGAAAACGCGCCGCCGCCGCGTTGCCCCGCAGGGGGCCGCACACTGTCCGGCAGGCTCGATATACTGCTCAATTGTAGCCGAGGGGTATAGTCAATCTTCCCGGAAGCACCGCCCGCGCTCCTGTGCCTTTCTCTACAATTTGGCGACGTTCTTCCGGCATTCTCCCGAAGTTTTCCTGACGCGGGGCAGCATCGGACCACTGCCCAAAAATTCTCCTCCCCGTCTTCCCCAGTCATCCAGCCTTTCATTCCATGAGCCTTCGCATTTACAACACGCTGTCGCGTGGACTGGAAGATTTTTTGCCTTTGGAGCCCGGCCATGTACGCATGTATGTCTGCGGCATGACGATTTACGATCTGTGCCATATCGGCCATGCACGCATGATGATGGCCTTCGATGTGGCCCAGCGCTGGTTGAAGGTTTGTGGCTTTCGCGTCACCTACGTTCGAAATATCACCGACATCGACGACAAAATTATCCGGCGGGCGCTTGACCGCGGCATCAGCATCCGTGCTTTGACCGATGAAATGATTCTGGCGATGCAGCGCGATATCGGCGCACTGGGTATCGAGCCGCCGACGCTGGAGCCACGTGCCACCGACTACGTGCCGCAAATGCTCGGCATGATTGCCTCGCTCAAACAAAAAGGCTTTGCTTATCAGTCCAGCAACGGCGACGTGAACTACGCGGTGCGCAAATTTGACGGCTACGGCAAGTTGTCAGGCAAGTCGATTGACGAATTGCGCGCCGGTGAGCGCGTGGCGGTACTGGACGGCAAGGAAGACCCGCTCGACTTCGTGCTGTGGAAATCAGCCAAAGCAGCCGAGCCCGAGGACGCGAAATGGGCCAGCGACTACGGCCCTGGTCGGCCGGGCTGGCATATTGAATGCTCGGCCATGAGCTGCCAGACGCTGGGAGAGACGTTTGACATCCACGGCGGCGGCGCGGACTTGCAGTTTCC
>JANPFZ010000265.1:0-7285 GCA_031423655.1 Polaromonas sp. | reverse complement strand
TGGGCGCGACCAGCGGCTCGCACGCCTGGCTGACGGAGGGCGTCAAACAGCAGTACCGCGATGTGTGGGGCATGGGGCTGCGCGGCGGCTGCAACTACTACCGCGCCTCACCGCTGCGCCCCGCCACGCCGCAAGACCCGGCCGCCAGCGCCATCAGCTTTCCGAAAGAAATGTTCACCGTGACCCTGCCCACGCTGGTGCTTTGGGGCATGGGCGACACCGCGCTGCCACCCGCACTGGTCGACGGGCTGGAAGAATTTGTGCCGCAGATGCAGCTCGAACGCATTGAAGGCGCGACGCACTGGATCGTGCATGAGCAGCCGCAGCTGGTGATTGATCATCTCGAAAGATTTCTGCGCTGAAGCCTCAGTCTGCATCGGTAGTCGCTATGCTATTAATAGCTCCTTGCGCACGCATTACTTGGGCTAGAGGCCTAAAACGTTTAAAAACGCTGCCTGCGCAAGACGATAGCCGCAGGTGAGATCGAGCCGCTAATACAGCGAATTCTGCCCTTCAGGCCGCGTCTTGAAGCGCTTGTGAACCCAGTAGTACTGCGCCGGCATGGTGTTGATGTAGGTCTGCAGATACGCGTTCATGCGGGCTGTGTCGGCAACCAGATCGTCGGTCGGAAAATCTTTCCAGGCGGGCGTGAACTCGACCTCATAGCCCTGCGGCGTCATGCGCGCCAGCACCGCCACCACTTTGGCACGCCCGAGCCGGGCAAAGCGCGACAGCGACGGCACGGTAGCGGTCTGCATGCCGTAAAACGGCACAAATACGGAATCATCCGGGCCGAAATCCATGTCGGGTAGCAGGTACAGCGGCTGCCCCTGGCGCAGCGCCGAAATGATGGGCTTGACGCCGTCAACCCGGCCGAACAGCCGCATGTTGCCAAAGCGCTGGCGCCCGCGCAATATCCACGCGTCAACCAGTTTGTTCGACTGGTTGGTGTAGATGGTGGTGGACAGCCGCTCTACGCGCTGGGCCACGCCGCCCCAGGCCGCGTCAATGCCAACGAAATGCGGCGTGAAGATCACGGTCGGCTGCTTGCCCGAAAGCTCGTCAACCGCGCCGGTCAGGTGGACGCGCCTGGCCACCCAGGCTTTGGGCGCATGCCAAAGCCAGGAGCGATCAAGCCAGGCCTGCGCGAAATAAACAAAGGTCTGGCGCGCCAGATGGCGCCGCTGGTCTTCGCTGCGTTCGGGGAAACACAGCGCCAGATTGGTGTGCACAACCCGTCTGCGCGGCACCACCAGCGCATACAGCAGCCAGCCCAGCGCCAGCCCCATCGCGCGAATCACTGGCAGCGGCAAAAAAGCCATGAGCTGCATGGCAGCAATACCGGCCCGGGTCGACAAATAACTAGCGAGTTGTCCGGGTGATTTCAAGGCGCGTTCCTGCCGATTTCTTTGGCGGCGTGTTCAGGCGAAGGCGTGCTGGCCGGGCCGGGTGCCAACTGGCGCGGCGTTTTGTAGCGCGCATAGCCCCACAGATATTGGCCGGGCTGCGAAAGAATCATGGTCTCCAGCATCTGGTTCATGCGGGTCACGGCCGGCAGCATATCGGGTTGGCCGGACTCATTAACGCTTGAGAGTCCCTCCACCGCCGGCCAAAACTTCAGCAGGTAGCCACGCCCGTGCGGCACGCGTTCGCAGGTGACGGGAATCAATGCTGCCCCGGTCTGCAAAGCCAGCCGCACCCCCAGCGTCACGGTGTAGGCCGGTTTGCCGAAAAACGGCGCCCAGATGCCCATGCCGCCCGGCGGCACCTGGTCGATCAGCATGCCCACGCCCTGGTTGGCCTTCAGGGCCCGATGCATCAGCCGGATGCCGCGCAGGTCGGCAGGCACGGCCGTCAAATTCGGTCGGTCACGGGCGGTTTTTTCCAGCCGGGCCAAGGGCGCATTGCGCGCGGGCCGGTACATGGCGGTGATCGGACCATACAGCTCTGCAAACGCTTGCGGCGCCAGCTCAAAACCGCCACTGTGGGCGCCAAAGAAAATCACGCCCTTGCCTTTCGCAAAGGCCTCCACCACGCGCGCCTGGCCTTCGACGGTCACGTTGGAAAGACAAGATTTCCCTTTTGCGCCCAACCACAAGCGGGGCAGTTCGGCGACAAAACGGCCGGCCTCGGAAATGGCGGGCCGGGTGACGTCAAAAGTAAGGCCCGCCTGGGCCGTGTTGGCCCGAAACTGCTGGCGGTAACGCGGGCTCAGCGCCCAAACCAGCCAGCCCGTCAGGCCGCCCAGCGCATGCAGCGCGGCCAGCGGCCAGAAAGAGAAAAAACGGAATAACCAGATCATTCAGGGGGAGACGGCTAACGAGTGATGTAGGGGAAATGCAGCGCCCTATAATCGGGTTGTCGCCGAGTTACTGAACAACTTGCAGGGCGACGTTAAACCAATCTGCTAAAGCGTTCGCCGAGACACCCCAAGCCGGCAACGCGCCGACTAACTTCATGGAGTGTACGCAATGGCGAACGATTTTCTTTTTACTTCCGAATCCGTATCCGAGGGTCACCCCGACAAGGTAGCCGACCAGATTTCCGATGCCATCCTCGATGCCATCTTCAAGCAAGACCCGCGCAGCCGCGTCGCCGCTGAGACGCTGACCACCACCGGCCTGGTCGTGTTGGCCGGCGAAATCACCACCAACGCGCATGTCGATTACATCCAGGTGGCGCGCGATACCCTCAAGCGCATCGGCTACGACAACAGCGACTACGGCATTGACTACAAAGGCTGCGCCGTCATGGTCTGCTACGGCAAACAGAGCAACGACATCGCCCAGGGCGTGGACCACGCGAGCGACGACCACCTCAACACCGGCGCCGGCGACCAGGGCCTGATGTTTGGCTACGCCTGCGACGAAACACCCGAGTTGATGCCGGCGCCGATCTACTACGCGCACCGCCTGGTCGAGCGCCAGGCGCAGCTGCGAAAGGACGGCCGCCTGCCGTTTTTGCGGCCGGACGCGAAAAGCCAGGTCACGATGCGCTACGTCGACGGCAAGCCGCACAGCATCGACACCGTGGTGTTGTCAACCCAGCACAGCCCGGACCAGTCCGAAACCCAGCACAAGATGAAAGCGTCGTTCGTTGAAGCCATCATTGAAGAGGTCATCAAACCGGTGCTGCCCAAAGAGTGGCTCAAAGACACCAAGTATTTGATCAACCCGACCGGCCGCTTCGTCATTGGCGGTCCGCAAGGCGACTGCGGCCTGACCGGCCGCAAGATCATCGTCGACACCTACGGCGGCGCCTGCCCGCACGGCGGCGGCGCCTTCAGCGGCAAAGACCCTTCAAAGGTTGACCGCTCGGCCGCGTATGCCGCGCGTTACGTCGCCAAAAACATCGTCGCCGCCGGCCTGGCCCGGCAGTGCCAGATTCAGGTCGCTTACGCGATTGGTGTGGCGCACCCGATGAACATCACGGTGTACACCGAAGGCACCGGCGTGATCTCTGACGAAAAACTGTCGGCATTGGTCAGCGAGTTCTTTGACCTGCGCCCGAAAGGCATCATCCAGATGCTCGATTTAATGCGGCCGATCTACGAAAAAACCGCTGCCTACGGCCACTTCGGCCGCGACGAGCCCGAATTTTCGTGGGAGCGCACCGATAGAGCTGCAGCCCTGCGGGCAGCAGCCGGCCTGTAAGGCCGCCGCGTACAACGCGGTCTCGGCGCGTGGGTGACACTCATATCGCGCAGCGATGTTAGTGGCAACCAAAAGACTGACAAGGCAGCAGCGCTTTGCGCGGTTGCAGGCCTGTAGAGCCTTGAGCGAAGCGAGCTTGTCGGTCTTTCAGCGCAGGCTAACTTCGCAACGCGAAGTTAAGGGCCAGAGGCCCGGTGCTGGAGCTAAAAAACGGACAAGGCGGCTGAGTTGCGGTCGGCGGCTGGATTGAAGTAGGCCGCCTTTGGATACTAAAAAAACCACCTTCGGGTGGTTTTTTTATGCCAAACACACCAACGACGGACAGTCGTTCGGTTGGGCACCTATGGAACAGTCTGGGTAGATGTGAGATCACTTCAAACGCGGACCCGGCAATAACTTTTTCAGAAGGAGTTGTTGGCTGCATCGCCCAACGAATGCCTCAACTGCAGGCGCAGCCAGCCGTCCCCTCTCGACAGCGTGGCGCCAGACGCGCGGGCCAGGGCCTCTACATCGTCCCAGCCGATCCGGCGTTGCGGACTGACAGCGTCTGCCGCAAGTGCCGTGCCGTCGGCCTCGAACTGCAGTTTCAACTCCGCGTCATTCGCGTCGGAAGCGCCGCTGATGCGTAGCACGCCGGCACCCGGTTCCTGGTCGCGCCACGCAAGCAAGGCACTGGCCAGGACGCTGCGAAAAAAACGTCGTGGCAAGCAGGCCTTGTCCTCTGCAATGTCATTCGCTGCGGTCAAACCGCGCCCGGACAACTCGAGTGCCAACAGGCGCAAGACGTCATCCGCACCCGCGTGCAAAGAGACGCTGGCATCCTGGCGTGAAGCCATCCAGTCCATGGCGTTCATGCAGCCTGTGGTGGCTTCTTTGGCCAAAGCACAGACCGATGTCACGTTTTTAACAATCGCCTGCATGTCGGGTTCGGGCATTTGTACGCGCCGCTGCAGCACCATCACCAGCATGCCCACGGGCTGCATGACACCCGCCACATCGTGACGCAGAGCCGGCGCAATACGCTGCAGCACCGCATAGCTTGCCGCTTCAGCCAGCCGCGCCTGCAAAAAATCAGGGGTAACCGAGGGCGCGGCTGCGGCACGCGATGAGTCTGTCGAGAGGGAAGTGGGCATAGGTTGATCTGGGTGTCAGGGTGTGTCGAGAGTATTAGCTGCGGTTATTTGCTGAGCTTACCCGGCGAGGTTATGAGGGTTCTGAAATTGTGGGGCCTGGGAGGCGTTTGCAGCGCAGAATCCGGCTGACCGGTCTTTGGTCAAGCGGTCTGCCCCACCGGTAAAAGTGTAGTCAGCATGGATTCCACAGCTTCCGGGTCTACCGGCTTGGTGAGGTGGGCATGAAAGCCCGCTATTTTTGATTTCCGAATGTCATCTTCTGTGCCCCAGCCGGTCAAGGCAATCAGTTTGGTCGTCGCGGTGGCGGGGTAGGCCAAAAGCCGCCGCGCTACTTCGTAGCCGTTCATGCCCGGCAAGCCGATGTCGAGAAACACCACGTCGGGGCGAAACGAAAGCGCCAGGTCCAGCGCTTCCTGGCCGCCGAAGGCCGCGCGTGCATCGTGGCCCGATAGATCCAGCAACATGACCATGGTCTCGGCGGCATCGACGTTGTCATCAACCACCAAAATCCGGTGCCTGGCAGACCCGGCCATCGCGGCAGCAACCGGCTGGGCCGACTCGGCCGACTGGGCCGACGGTGTCGGCAGTTCTGCCGCCCGCTTTAAGGCCGTCGGCAAAACCACGGTGAACGTGCTACCCAAGTCACTGCCACCGCTGGCGGCCAGAACCGAGCCGCCGTGCATTTCCACCAGTGTCTTCACCAGCGACAGGCCAATGCCCAAGCCGCCCTGCGCGCGGTCAAGCGTGCGGTTGATCTGCGTGAACATATTGAATACCGAGCCCAGCATGTCTGCCGGTATACCCAGGCCGGTGTCCTGCACCGAAATAACAATGCTGTCACCTTGCCGGCACGCCGAAAATTTGATCTGGCCGCCGGGCCGCATGTATTTCGCCGAATTGGTCAGCAAGTTACTGAAAATCTGCGTCAGGCGGGTGGGGTCTGCGTCCAGCCAGACGACCTCGTTCGGCCACTCAATGGTCAGGGAATGACTTGCTGCGTCAATCAGTGGACGCGACGCTTCCAGCGCGGCAGCGGCGACGTCCTGAAAGGCAACACACTCGCGCTTGAGTACTATCTTGCCGCTGTTGATGCGCGATACATCCAGCAGGTCGTCAACCAGACGCACTAGGTGACTCAGCTGGCGTTCCATCACTGGCAAGGTACGCGCCGCAGCATCTGCCTTTGGTGCGAGTTTGAGCAGCTGCAAACCGGTGCGTATGGGTGCCAGCGGGTTGCGCAGCTCATGCGCCAGCGTTGCCAGAAATTCGTCCTTGCGCACGTCCTGCTCCAGCAGTCGCTGCTCATAGACCCGGCGATCGGTGATGTCGTGCGTCACGCCCAGCGCGGACTCCACCTGCCCGCGTTCATCGAATTCAGGCACCAGCCGGCAGGAAAAATGTCGCACCCCATCACGCGGTGTTTCCAGCGAAAAGTCGAGCACGCTGTGCGTGCCGTGGTCGAAGACATAACGAATCGCCGTTTCCCACGGGGTGCACAGATTTTTTGGCATGCCCAGCTGACGGTGGGTCTTGCCCAGAACTTCTACCGCCGGGTAGCCGATGATCTTCTCGATCACCGAGTTGGCAAAAACATGGCGGCACTGTCGGTCAAACCGAGTCAGCAAATCGGGCGTGTTTTCAGTCACGCTGCGCAGCTCGCGCTCACGCTGGCGAAGGCCATGCGTCGCCTGCATCTCGGCAGTGCGGTCCACGCCGTGAACAAAGATGCTCGATACCTGCCCGTCGGCTTCGCGCAAGGGCAGATACGCCAAATCAATAAAAATGTCGGCCAGAGCCCCGCCCGGCGCCGTCGGCAGTTTAACCAGCATGGCTTTGGCTTCAAACGGCTTGCCAGTGCGGTAAACCTCTTCAAGCAAGGCCGGAAAAGGCTGCTCGACAATGTCCGGGAAAGCGTCATTTACGGTCATTCCGATGATTTCAGGGCCACGCCTGACCAGGTCGAAATAAGACTGGTTGGCCATTTGAAAAACAAAGGTCGGGCCGCTGAGCACGGCCGAAAACGACGGCATGATCTGCAGCATTTGCGACAGCTGCACCTCATTGGCTTTTAATTTTTCTTCTAGCCGTGCGTGCTGCACCGCCGCCCAGGTGCGTTCGGCGATTTCCCGCGCTAGCGTCATTTCATCGTTGGTCCAGACGCGCGGAGTATTTTGTTGAACACCCACAATCGCGGCGATTCGACCGTGCTTCACGATAGGAATCAGCAGATTGGCAACAATTTCGAGTTTGGCGTAAGCCAGTTTTTCACTCGCTGAGTAGCCAGGGGCCTGACGCATATCGGTCACTGCAACGTTTTCTTCTGCCTGAAAAGACGCTAGCAGCGACGGGCCATAGTCCTCAATTCGATAGACGCCGTCGATCTGACTGACGCCGCTAACGTAGCCGGGCTCGACCACAACGCGCCCGTCGCTGACCACTTCGGCGTAAACCAGACGGTTTGCGCCCAGATGCAGGCCCAGCAGCTGCGACGCTACTCGC
>JANPFZ010000264.1:0-1813 GCA_031423655.1 Polaromonas sp. | reverse complement strand
CTGGCTGAAAGCGCTGAGCCTGAACTCACTTGACGCCACGCATGCACGGCTGCTGCTGTCGCTTCAAAACGGCGCCAGTCCGCTGTCCGCAGCTGTGGCCGTTGAACAGTCACTGACCTTCCTCAGCGGCCCCGAAGGCGGTCTAAGCCCCGCAGAAGAAACCGCCGCCATAGCCTGCGGCTTCGCACCCGTCACGCTAGGCCCGCGCGTGCTGCGCGCCGAAACCGCGCCGCTGGCTTGTCTGTCGTTGCTGGGGCTTTCATGAAACGCAAGCTCTGGTTGCTGGCGATCTGCCAGGGGCTTTTTCTGACCAACAACGTCACTTTCATTGCCATCAACGGTCTGGTCGGGCTGGCGCTGGCGCCGCTGGGCTGGATGGCGACGCTGCCTGTCATGGGCTATGTGGTGGGTGGCGCGCTGTCAACCGGGCTGGTGGCGCGCACGCAGCGATTGTTTGGCCGCAAGGCGTCGTTTCAGCTCGGTCTGGTCGTGGCCGTGGCGTCGGCGCTGCTGTGCTGCTATGCGGCCTACAGCAAGAACTTCTGGCTGCTGGTGGCGGCCACGGTGGTGGCAGGTTTCTACAACGCCAATGCGCAGCTATACCGCTTTGCCGCTGCCGAATTGGCCTTGCCGGAATTTCGTGAAAAAGCCGTGTCGCTGGTGATGGCCGGCGGCCTGCTGGGCGCCGTGGCCGGGCCGAATCTGGCGGCGTTGACGCGCAACCTGACGGACGTGCCTTTTGCCGGCGCCTACCTGGCGTTGGCGGGCGTGGCGCTGCTGGCGATGGTGCTGCTGGCCTTCATTGAGTTTCCGCCACCGCCTGACGTCAAAGCAAGTGGCGGCGGAAGGCCCTTGAGCGAAATCATGCGCCAGCCGGTCTTCATCGTGGCCGCTGCCGCTGGTGCGCTGGGCTACGGCGTGATGAACCTGCTGATGGCGGCCACACCGATTGCGATGCAGATCTGCGGCCTGCCGTTCTCAAGCGTGGCGCTGGTGCTCGAATGGCACGTCATCGGCATGTTCGCTCCGGGCTTTTTCACCGGCCATCTGATCAAGCGCTTCGGCACGCTGCCGATCATGGCGGTGGGACTGGTGCTCAACTTACTGTGTGTGGCGATTGCGCTGTCGGGTGTCGATTTCAGACAGTTTCTGGTCGCGCTTTTCCTGCTCGGGCTGGGCTGGAACTTCATCTTCACCGCCAGCACCACGCTGGCATTGACGGCCTACCGACCCGAAGAAAAAGACAAAGCCCAGGGCGCGCTGAACTTCTGTGTATTCGCAGTGCTGGCGCTGACGTCGCTGGCATCGGGCGTGCTGGTCACGACGCGCGGCTGGGCGCTGCTGAACATGGGTTCACTGTTGCCGCTGGGTGTTACAGCACTTGCAATCGGCTGGCTTGCGCTGTCACGGCCCAAGGCCCAGAATCCGTGAGCGCCGCCACACAGCGGCCAATGCTTGCAAACGCTCCACTACCAAGGACAACATCATGGGTTTACTAGATTCAGTTTTGGGCGCCATCAAGAACAGCCAGCAGCAACCGGAAACGCAGGCCGCGCCCAGCGGCGGCGGCATGGGTGGTTTGGGCGGGCTCGGTGCCTTGGGCGGGCTTGGTGGCTTGATCGGCATGGTCGCCAGCAACCCGCAACTCCTGCAAGCCATCACCAGCATGCTGGGCAATGACGGCGCGCAGGGCGGCCTGGGCGGCTTGATGGCGAAGTTCCAGAACGCCGGCCTGGGTGATGTGGTCGGCTCCTGGGTCGGTAACGGTCAGAACGAGCCGATATCGGGCGACCAGTTGACGAGCGTGCTGGGC
>JANPFZ010000263.1:0-3687 GCA_031423655.1 Polaromonas sp. | reverse complement strand
ATGATGCCGTAGCGTGCAGCGGCTGTTTCCAGTGCCCGCGTGAGCAGCTGGTTTTTCGTTTGCAGTGCACGCGTTTTCTCCAGCACCAGCGCCTGCAGCTGCAGCAACTGCCCGGCCAGCGTCGCCAGAATTTTGAGAATCGCCACATCGTCGGCGAGCTGCCGGTCGCGACTGCGAATGCGGTGGCAGGCCAGCACGCCGATGACTTCGCGGCCCATCGTCGTGGTCATCTCGATTGGCAGCGCGATGAAGGCCACCACTTCCTGCGGCAGTTGCGCGCGCTCAACCGCGCGGCAGAGGAATTGCGCCTCTGCATCGATGTCCTGCACGATGATCGGCTGCGCCGTGGCCAGCACCCGCCCTGTAATGCCTTCGCCCGGGCCATAGCGGCCGCGCGCCATCTCGGCTTTCGTCAGCCCGTAGGCGTAGCGAATCGCCGAAGACGGCGCCTGTGCCTGTGTCTGTACCTGTGCGTGTGGCGGTCGACCTGCTGGCCTGCGTTCGGCCAGCCCTTCCAGCGCAATATCGCCGACAAAATCAGCCAGCACCACGCGGCCCCGGTTCAGCCCCAGCAGCTCCGACATCAAATGCAGCATCTCGCGCAGCACGACTTCAGGCGCCAGGCTTTTGCCGACCAGGCGCATCACCTCGCTCATCAGCAGCAGTTCCTGCGCGCGCCACTGCGGGTCGGCGGCGGGTAGTGAGCGGACATTGGACATGTTGCAGGGCAAGCAATAAGCCCGCCAGACTGCAGCTTGGCCGAAGCACTTTTGACTTTTTCCGGTTTTGCTATTAAGTTCATAGCTGCTAACGCTTGTAATTTGTGGGCTAGAGGCGATTTGACTTGAACAGATCCGCCCCAACGGCCAAAAGCCGGGATTTCCGCGAAGGCAGGAATCAGCTGCCAGCGACGCGACTGATTCAAGAAGTGGACCTTTGTCTTCGCGGGGACAACGGAAGGTGCGCCCGCCGCAGCTATGCAATCAATTGGCGATGCCTGAAAGGCAGAAAACCGGCTTGCGCACCCGCTTTCCCTTCAACCAAATGGTTATTTCACCCCAAATTGCATTTCACACCCTTTATGGCGCAAAATGCGCCATAAAGGAGCTCATCATGACCACAGCCAAAAGCTTTGCTTCAGTCAAATTGCCCGAATCGCTGGTGCAGCAAGCCAGAGACGCCGCCCAACCGCTGCGCCGCTCCGCCGCCGGGCAGATCGAATACTGGGTCACCCTGGGCCGCGTGGTCGAGCATTCGGGGCTGACGGTGCAGGAGGCGCGGGATGCGATTGAAAATTATGAAGCGGCTGCTCTGGAAGCACGTCAAACCCGTCTCCACGCCCCGGTTGAAGATTCGCAAGCCAGCGAACTGATCGCCCGGTTCATGGCGATTGAAGCCGACGGCAGCCTCGCGCAACGCGTACGAGAAGTAGTCGCTGAAAACCGCAGCAAAGCCCGTCCGGCGGCTGCCTGAAATGGCGCAGATCACACCCATATCCTCTCCACGTCCTTCTACCCAACCTGCCAAACCGGTTTTCTATCTGCTTGCCGGCCCCAACGGCGCGGGTAAGTCCACGCTGTATAAAGCGCTCACGCTGCAAGGCACCATTCCGGTCAACGCTGAATTTGTAAACGCCGATTTGCATGAGGTAGCGCAGTTGCAGCACATCGCTGACGTGCAAGCAAGGTCCGAAGCAGCGCGCCATTGGGCCGATGCCCGACGTGCAGAGCTGCTAAGAACCGGCCAATCCTTCGTCAGCGAAACCGTGTTCTCGCATGAATCCAAACTCGCGCTGATCGAAGAAGCGCAGCAACTGGGTTTTTTCGTGATGCTGATCGTCGTGTGTCTGGATGACCCGCAGCGTTTGCTGGCGCGCGTCGCGGGTCGGGTGACCGAGGGCGGACACGCGGTGCCACCCGAGCGCATTCTGGCGCGTTACCCGCGGACGCTGGCGAATTTGGCTGTCGCGGTTCGTCTGGCTGATGTGGCGATTCTTTATGACTCCGAGGCGGTGAGTCCTGGGACGCATAGGGCGGTGGCGATTTGTCGGCGGGATTGGACTGAGGAGAAGGTTAGTCCGTTGCCTATTTGGGCTACAACAGTTTTGCGTGATGGGAGTTGAATTAATCCTCTGCTGCAGCGCATGCAAGCGCCTATCCTCTATTCGGCGTGTATTCTTTGACCATGACTATCCCTGACTACCAGACTTGTATGCTCCCATTTTTGCGCTTTTTAGGCGATGAGAGCGAACACACTTTGCGGGAGGCAGAAGAAGCGCTTGCGAACCATTTCAATTTAACGCCTGTCGAACGCGTCGCACTGCTTCCAAGTGGGCAACAAGGCATTTTCAAGAATCGAATTGGATGGGCGCGGACTTATCTTAAGAAGGCTGGACTGATTGAGGCGCCGAAGCGAGCCGTATTCCAGATCACGGATAGAGGAATGAAGTCTCTAGCATCCTCACCAGCGCGAATTGACGTCAAATATTTAGAACAGTTCGCCGAGTTCGTCGAATTCCGCGATGCCTCAAAGCCCGATAGCGCGCCCGTGTCTGTGGCTGACATTGCGCTATCAAAAACTACGCCTGAAGAAGAGATCGAATTGGCGTACCAAGGACTGCGAGAACAACTTGCGCAAGAGTTGCTATCTCGAATTCTGTCGTGTTCACCAACATTCTTTGAACAGCTTGTCGTGGAACTTTTGGTCAAGATGGGCTACGGTGGTTCTCGTAAGGATGCTGGTGAACGCATCGGTCAAACCGGTGACGGGGGAATAGATGGAATCATCAAGGAAGATCGCCTCGGCCTAGACACCATTTTCATCCAGGCGAAACGTTGGCAGGGATCAGTTGGGCGGCCTGAGATTTAGAAATTTGTCGGCGCTCTCCAGGGACAACGAGCGAGAAAAGGCGTATTCATTACCACTTCGCTGTATACGGCTGAAGCAGTTGAATATGCGTCAAGAATCGACACCAAGGTCGTTCTGATTGACGGAAAGCAGTTGGCGAGCCTTATGACTGACTTTGATGTTGGTGTTTCAGTCTCTGCGTCATACCTCGTGAAGCGCCTAGATTCGGATTACTTCGAGGAGGGTTGAAACGCCGACTCTTGGTGCATTTGCTCATCGCGCAGCTACTTGCGATGCCCAGCTGCAAGATGGGCCGTTAGCGTCTCGATTGCGAGATTAAAAAATGGTTTGGATTCGTTGTCCGGAAAACCGGTCAGGTAGCCGCAAACCGCCCCCGCAAATACCCAACAATCTTCTCCGAGTCATACAACCACTGACTCTTCCCCGCAGCATCGGTAATCTTCAAGCAAGGCACTTTGGTCTGCCCGCCTTCTCGTGTCAACGCATCGCGGTCGGCGCCCGGCGGCTGCGCGTCAACGCGTTTGATGTTGAGTGACAAGCGGCCAATCTCCTGCCGCACCTTCATGCAAAACGGGCAGGTCTTGTAGTGATACAAAGCCAGGCTCTGGCATTGCAGATCGGCGCTTTGTTGCGCGGCTTGCGAGCGAACAATGCCTTGCGGCCGGGTCAGCTTTTCCTTGAGCAGCATCACCGGGCCGAGGATGATGCGCAGGGTTTTGAAAAACGTTCGGATAAAAATTCTCATGCCCGATTTTAAAGGGCTGAAAAGTGCGTTGAACAAGCAGACGCTCAACGCGTTATCAACCCGCCATCAACGCC
>JANPFZ010000262.1:0-2728 GCA_031423655.1 Polaromonas sp. | reverse complement strand
CTGTGCAGGCCAGTCGCGCCACATGGCCACCGAGCCCAGGCCTTCGTGCAGGAAGACCAGCGGGGCCAGGTCGGCGGTGGGTGCCGGGATCTGCTGCACCTCCAGCCGCACGCCATTGATGTTGATCGATTCCATGCGGGGATGTTACGTGCTGTAGGGATGACAGAGACAGCAGTTAAATCGCGCTATGCTACTTCCATGCGCAAGCTCCTCGATTCCTTCTGGCGTGCCGCGATGTACTGCCTGCATCCGCGGGTGATTGCACTGTCCATCCTGCCACTGATCATCATGGCGGCCATCTCCCTGACCCTGGGTTACTTTTTCTGGGATCCCGCGCTGGTGTGGGTACGTGACAACTTGGAGCGTGTGGAGCTGGTCAATAGCCTCATGGGCTGGCTTGAAGGGCTGGGCCTGAGCCGCCTGCGCCTGGTGCTGGCACCGGTGGTGGTGCTGTTTCTGGCGATTCCGGCCATCGTGATTGCGGCGCTGCTGTTTGTCGCCTGGCTGATGACACCGGCCATGGTGTCGCTGGTGGCCGAGCGGCGTTTCCCGGGGCTGGAGCGCAAAAAGGGCGGCTCGATGCTGACCAGCGTTTTGTGGTCGCTGGGCTCCACCGTGGTAGCCGCCATCGCGCTGCTGATATCCATTCCGCTGTGGCTGATTCCACCGCTGATTTTGATCCTGCCGCCGCTGATCTGGGGCTGGCTGACCTACCGCGTCATGTCTTACGACGCGCTGGTCGACCACGCCAGCGCGGACGAGCGCAAGCAGATATTCAAAGACAATAAAATGTCGCTGCTGGCCATCGGCGTGCTCAGCGGTTACCTTGGTGCGGCGCCCAGCCTGATTTGGGCGTCGGGTGCGATGTTCGTAGCCATGGCGCCTATTCTGGTGCCGCTGGCGATCTGGATTTACACGCTGGTGTTCGCGTTTTCGTCGCTGTGGTTTTCGCACTTCACGCTGACCGCGCTGGAGCAGCTTCGCAAGCAAAAAGTGCTTTCAGCCCAATCGTTACCTGCGCAGCCAGCTATTGAATTAATAGCAAATGACACGCCCGCCCCGACGCCACTACCCCCGCGTATTCCGCCAGCGGGCAGTCACACCGAACCTTTTTCTTGAACCGAACTGAAATCAACCGTATGACCACGCACTTCGGCCTCATCATCATCGGCGATGAAATTCTGTCGGGCAAACGCGCCGACAAGCATCTGCCCAAAGTCATTGAACTTCTGGCCGCCCGCGGCTTGCCGCTGACCTATGCCGATTACGTGGGCGACGACCCGGCACGCATCACCGCCACACTGGCGCGCGCGTTCGCGGCTGCGCGCGAGTCGGGCGACGTGGTGTTTTCCTGCGGCGGCATAGGCGCCACGCCCGACGACCACACGCGCCAATGCGCCGCCGATGCGCTGGGCGTGAGGCTGGCGTTGCACCCCGAAGCCAAACTGCTGATCGAGTCACGCATGCGCGACGTCGCGAAAGAGCAGGGCGTGCCTTACGAACCGGATCGGCATGACAACATTCACCGGCTGAACATGGGCACCTTCCCCGAAGGTGCAGAGATCATTGCGAATCCGTACAACAAGATTCCGGGGTTTACCTGTGTGAAGGGTGAGGGCGCGGTTCACTTCGTTCCCGGCTTTCCTGTCATGGCTTGGCCGATGATTGAAGCCGTGTTGGACCAGCGCTATTCCAGTCTGCACCAAAAGTCAGCGTACAGCGAAAAATCAGTCATCGTGATGGGTTCCATGGAAGCGACATTGACGCCTTTGATGCTGGAAATCGAGGCTGGGCATCCCCACGTCAAGGTCTTCAGCCTGCCCAGTGTTGACCACGCCGAATACGGGCGCCACATTGAACTGGGGGTGAAGGGTTCGCCCGATTCAGTAAACCGCGCGTTCCCGGCGCTTCTGGCTGGGCTTCATCGGTTCAACGTCAGGCTCGGTCCGGAATTGGTGCGCTAGCGACATGAGGCAGCTTCGGCGCATTATTTTGGTGCGTTCATGAATGCACCTTAACGGTGCATTAAAGCCGATGGTTTTTTGCTCAAAGCGCCCGAATCAGGTCGGGAGCGGCTCCGATTGACGGCACAATCCGGTCTGGTGCGGTGACGCCCAGCATTTGATGACCTGACTTTTGGCATAAAAACTGCATTCACTGACACAGAAACCTAATTTCTCAACCAACCATCCAGCAACAGGAGATATTGATGGCAAAGACCGTCGCAGACGTCATGAAAATGGTGAAGGAAAGCGAAGTCAAATTTGTTGACTTCCGCTTCACCGATACCCGGGGCAAAGAGCAGCACGTCACCGTGCCTGTGTCGCACTTTGACGAAGATAAATTTGCCTCGGGCCACGCCTTTGACGGCTCTTCGGTCGCTGGCTGGAAAGGTATTGAAGCCTCAGACATGCAGTTGATGCCTGACCCCAATACCGCCAACATTGACCCGTTCTTCGAAGAAACCACGCTCTTTATGAGCTGCGACGTGCTCGAGCCTGCCGACGGCAAAGCCTATGACCGCGACCCGCGATCGATTGCCCGCCGTGCCGAGTCCTACCTCAAGGCGTCCGGCCTTGGCGACACGGCCTTCTTCGGCCCCGAGCCCGAATTTTTCATCTTCGACGACGTGCGCTGGAACACCGACATGTCGGGCACCTTCTTCAAGATCGAAGAATACGAAGCGCCGTGGAATTCCGGTAAAAAACTCGAGGGCGGCAATCGCGGC
>JANPFZ010000261.1:0-4347 GCA_031423655.1 Polaromonas sp. | reverse complement strand
GGGTTGACCAGCACCTGCGCATCGGCATTCGCGCAGTGGAGCTGCTGCGCGCCGAAGGCATCACGCAACTGCACAGCCGCAAGCTGCGGAGTTTTTCGGAAGTGGCGTTTCAGTAGGCTTGCGTGTCATCGAGTCTGCTATATATTTGATAGCTGCTTGCGCACTTTTTACTTGGGCTGCAACCATTTTCTATTGGAAATATGCACAACCCCGATGTCCTGCTTCGTCACGCTTTCCGTCCATGCCCAACACCAAACTACCCCTTTCCCGACTAAAAAACATGCTGCTCACCGCCTGTGACGACTTGCGCGGCAACATGGACGCCAGCGAGTACAAGAAATATGTCTTTGGCATGCTCTTCGTTAAGCGCGCCAGCGATTTGGTTGACGGAACTTGGACGTGACCGTTGAAGTGGTTCTCAACGAACACATGTTCCTGAAATGATCTACACCAGCCTCAATCCGGAGAAGGCGCTGATCTGGCGAATCATCCACCGCGACAACTTGCCGTGGGTGTTGCAGCATGGTTTGCACGCAGGCAACAGCGCGCATCGGGCACCCAACTGGGTCAGCATTGGTAATGCGGAATTGATTGACAAACGTGCGCGCCACCCCGTGCCCATGCCTCCAGGTGGTCTGTTGAACGACTACGTACCGTTTTATTTCACGCCTTTCTCAGTGATGATGCGCAACATTCGGTCGGGACGCGGCGGGGTGCTGCAGCGGCAGAACGATGAGATTGTGATTTTGGTGTCGAGCCTTCACCACTTAGCCAAGCAGGGTCTGCCGTTTTTGTTCACCGACATGCATGCCTATTACGGCTGGTCAACTTATTACGATGATCTGGCTCACCTGGATAGGGTGGATTGGAAGCTTCTGCAGGCGCGTGACTTCAGGCGTGACGAGAATGATCCCGCTAAATTTGAACGCTACCAGGCCGAGGCGCTGGTTCACCAGCACTGTCCGGTATCGGGGTTGATAGGGGTTGTCTGCCATTCCGAAACAGGCAAAATGCTGGCTCACACGCAGGTTCAGGCAGAAGGCCTGAATTTGCCTGTTCATTCACGTCCGGGGTGGTATTTCTGATGCTCAATTTCACAACAGGCAATTTGCTGGAAGCCCGCGCGCAAGCGTTGGTCAATACAGTAAATACCGTGGGCGTGATGGGCAAAGGCATTGCGCTGATGTTCAAAGAACGCTTTGACAACAACTACAAACAATATGCTGCTGCATGCAAAGCCAAGCAGGTGCATACCGGTGCCATGTTCATTACAGAGCCCGCAGAGCTGGACGGCCCGCGCTGGATAGTGAACTTCCCGACCAAGCAACACTGGCGTGCACCATCCCAGCTGGGATGGATCATTGAAGGTCTGCAGGACCTGCGCCGTTTTTTGATTGAAAACAAAGTCCAGTCCATTGCCATCCCCCCACTGGGTGCAGGCAACGGTGGGCTGGACTGGGCGCTGGTCAAGCCCGAGATCGAACGCGCGCTGGGGGATTTGTCAGGCATCGAAATTACCATATTTGAGCCCACCAAGCAGTACCAAAATGTGGCCAAGCGTGCCGGGGTGGAACAACTGACCCCGGCACGCGCATTGATCGCCGAACTTGTGCGCCGTTACTGGGTGCTGGGCATGGAGTGCAGCTTGCTGGAGATTCAAAAGCTGGCCTGGTTTCTGGAGCAATCTGTTGAACGGCTGACTCCCGGCAGCAACCCGCTTAACCTGAAGTTTGAAGCCAACAAGTTTGGCCCCTTTGCGCCTACCTTGAACCATCTGCTGAACAGCCTTGATGGCAGCTACCTTCGCAGTGACAAACGAATCGCCGATTCAGATCCATTTGACGTTATCTGGTTTGATGATCAACGCAAGGAGTTTGTTCAAGCCTACCTGCAAAGCGAGGCCAAGGCATACGCCCCGGCGCTCGAAGAAACTGCCGCCCTGATTGACGGATTTGAGTCGCCATTTGGCATGGAGCTTCTGGCAACAGTCGACTGGCTGTTGACCAAAGAGCACGTGGCGCCTTCAGTTGAAGCCGTGCGTGAAGGGCTGCAACGTTGGCCCGTACCTGGCGCAGCGAAACGCAAAGCCGCGCTATTCCACGACGATGCCATTGGTATCGCGCTGCAACGTCTAACTGATCCTCCGCGCCGGGCTCTTGCGGCCTGACGGCGCGCGTCATGTCGGAAAACACCAGGTAGTACAAGCGTTTCTGCGCTGACTTGGCGCGCAGAGCTGGCTTAACCCGCCCTACTGGGCCGACACTGATACTTGTTCGTAGTAGTAGCACAAGCATTAATTCAGCGCCATGATCAGCTCCAGTTTAGGAGCCGAATATGGAAGCCATTTTTGCCGATGTGACGATCAGCATGTCTGAGTTCAAGAAGAACCCCGCCGCTGTTTTGCGTGAAGCCAAGGGTCGTCCGGTAGCGGTGCTGAACCACAACAAGGCGGCGTTCTACATGATTGAGCCCGCGTTGTTTGAGGCCATGCTCGAAGCGCTGTCTGACCAGGAACTGGGTCGCACCGTCATGGCGCGTATGGGCGAGCGGGTTCGGGCGATTGAGGTGAATATCGATGCCATCTGAGCCGCCACGCAAACAACTACCGCTTGCAGTTTGTGCGACCCACCTTCTGACCCAGATAAATTCGCAACGCGCCAATGAATCCGAGCACCTTGGCTACACCCACAAAAGCCTCGAAAGTTATGCACACACCGCTCCCCCTGGTTCCCATCACCGAAGCCACGCACGACGTGTTGATCGAGCTGATTTACGCCAGCGCCAGCAACTTCACCGGCCAAATAATTTACGAACACCCGCTGTGCTTTTTGCACCCCCTGGCCGAAGCGGGCCTGCGCAAGGCCGTGGCGGCGGCGCGTGAATCGGGTTTGCGGCTCAAGGTGCTGGATGCCTTTCGGCCACAGGAAGCGCAAGAGGCCTTGTGGGCGGTTGCGCCGCTGCCAGGGTATGTGGCTGACCCGGCCAAAGGCTCCAATCACACCCGCGGTGTTGCCATCGACCTGACACTGGTGGGCACGGATGGACAAGTGCTGGACATGGGAACGCCGGTAGACACCATGACAGCCGCGTCGCATCACTTTTACGCCGGGCATGGCGCGGCGGTTCAGATCAACCGCGCGCGGCTGCTGGCGATCATGCTGGAAGCTGGTTTTGTGCATTACGCGCAGGAATGGTGGCACTACCAGCTGCCGGATGCTCACGATTTTCCGTTGATCGACAGCCATGCGTTCATGCGCTGCATGGCGCACGGGAAGACAAGCCAGACAACGCCAGCGGTGTGATGGCCTGCTGCTAAACCTGCGTTGCGGCTGGCGGCTTTTGTGACGCGGGCGCTGGCGTCAGCTCGGCACGCATCAGCGGCAAAAACTGCGGGTAGTCACGCTGCATGAAGTCGATCAGCGCTTCACGCACCTTGCAGCGCAAATCCCAGTTCAGGCTTGAATTGGCCGATGTCACCAGCAGACGCAACTGCATACTGCGCTCGCCGGCTTCCGTTACCTGCAGCAGGCACAGCCGCTGGTCCCACTCGGCAGCCGCTTGGCAGGCGGTTCTAGCCGCTTCGCGCAGCGGCTCCAGCGGCATGCGGTAATCGACCCAGACAAAGACGGCGCCCGTGATCTGGGCATTGCTGCGGGTCCAGTTCTCGAACGGATTTTCGATAAACCATTGCAACGGGATGATCAAGCGGCGCTCGTCCCAGATTTTCAGCACCACATAGGTTCCGGTGATTTCCTCGACGCGCCCCCACTCGCCCTTGACGATGAGCACGTCGTCGATGCGCAGTGGCTGGGCCAGCGCCAGTTGCAGCCCGGCAATCAGGTTGCTGAACACCGGCCGTGCGGCAATACCGGCCACGATGCCGATCACGCCAGCCGAGGCGAGCAGGCTGGTGCCCAGCTGCCGGGCTCCGGGAAAGGTCATCAGCATCAGCGATAGTCCGGCCATCACCACCATGAAGCTGACCGTGCGCGCCAGCAGCCGCGTCTGCGTGTGGACGCGGCGCGCATTGAGGTTGTCTTCGACATCGACCGGGTGTTGCGAGACGATGCCTTGCGCCACGCCGCTGACGGCACGCTGGGCCAGCCACGTGATGCCGGCCAGCAGCAGCAGCGCGTTGCCGTGGCGTATCTGCTCTATCAGCGGCAGCGTGTCAGCGGCCACCTGCCAGACGGCCTGCAGCGCAAACACAGGCAGCACAAGGCGTGAAGGCCGCCAGCAGCGGCGCGCCACGGCGCTGGACACCGGCAGATTGCGCGTGAGGCGCCAGATGAGCGCGGCGCCAGCGCGATGCACGACGAGCGCCAGCACGACGACGACCAGCGCGGT
>JANPFZ010000260.1:0-3141 GCA_031423655.1 Polaromonas sp. | reverse complement strand
TGCGCCCCGACGAAAAAGCCCAGCGCTGGCTGCTCACCGTATCGGCCAGCGACCGCACCGGCCTGCTCTACCTGATCGCCCGTGTGCTGGCCCGCCACCGCATCAACCTGCAACTCGCCAAAGTCACCACACTGGGCGAGCGCGTCGAAGACACCTTTCTGATCGACGGGCCGGAGCTGCAGCACAACAAGGCGCAGATTGCGATTGAGACGGAGCTGCTGGAGGCGTTGAAGGCCTGAGCATTTGCATTTGCATTTGCATTTGATCCATACGCAAGATGCTCCTTTTTTAATAGCTGCTTACGCAAATTTTACTTGGGCTACAGGGCTATTTGACGACAAATGCAGATGAATCAACAGCTCAATGCAGCGTTCCGCGCCGGCTGGCACCCTCAAGTTCGTCCAAGGCCGAATCGGGGCCTGCCATCGCCCCGCCAGCGCTGCTGCCTTCCAGGTACTGGCGGTTACGCAGCAGCACCTGGGCTGCAGCCTCGTCATAAAGAAAAGGCAGATACATATAGCGACGGCCGCTGGTCACCGAGGTGGCCTCGTGCTGCAGTGAACATGAGAAAACCACCGCGCCGCCGGTGGGGGCGCTGAACAGCGACTGCCCGTATTCGGGGAAGCGCAGCAGACCGCCTTCGTATTCGCCACTGTTCAGAAATAGCGACACCGCAAAACGGCGGTGCGCTGTACCCAGGGTCGTGTTGTCGCGGTGCGGCCTGAAATGAGCACCCTCGCTGGCGTCGTAGCACGACACCAGGTGGCGTTCCATGCGGGTAGCCTGAAACTGGAAGGCGTTGAGCAGTTGCGGCAGCAGTAGGGCGCGTATGGCGCTCATGCAGATGCCCTGCAACCTGGCATCTTGCAGCAGGAAGTCACTGCGCTTTTTGTGCCTGTCGTCGTCGATCAGCATAGTCTTGCCATTCACATCACGCATGAAGCCCGACGGCTGCCCGCCGTGCTGCTCATAGGTTTGAATCAGCGTACGGCACAGTTCGGGGCTGAACACGCGTGGTACCACCAGCACCGGCGCCTGCATGCTGGCCATGCGCATCGGGCCGGCACCGGGCAGTGACTGCAGCAGCTGAACCAGACGGGCGACGTTGGCAGCAGCGTCTGCCTGCAACTCGATGGCCGTCAACACACACAGCCGCCGGTCGAGCACATAAAGCATCTTGCGCAACTTGCCCTGCACCCCGTCTGCTGGCACGGCGCACAAGCCAAACTGCCGCGCCACCGAGCGGTCAAAGTCCCAGAACACACGGATGCCGCGAGCCCTGTCGCCCAGGCGGTTTTGCGACTCGTCTTCCGGGTCGCTCGACACATGGAACAGCATCAGATGCTCGGCATCGAACAGCGCGCGCTGCGCATCAAGGGCTTGCAGTACGGTCTGGCTGTCGGCATCTTTAGCTGAACCGAGAAAGCACAACACCACATAGCGACCGGCCACGGTGTTGAAGTTGTAGCGCGGGTTCGACGGCGAGCGGCAGACAAACCACGGGGCGGGTTCGCCGACGGACAGGGGCTGATTGCGGTCTGGCATGGTTACGTTTCGATGGCGCTTTTGCTATTTATTTTATAGCTGCTTGCGAACGTATTGCATGGGCTGGAAGCCTATCCCACTGAAAATTAATCATCGCTGGCATCCAACCCGGGAAACAACACGGACGTAAAACCGAACTGCGTGAAATCGCGAATGCGCATCGGGTAAAGCTTGCCGATCAGGTGGTCGCATTCATGCTGCACCACACGGGCATGAAAGCCCTCGACCGTACGATCAATCACGTCGCCGTATTGGTCGAAACCGGTGTAGTTGATGTGCGTGTAACGCGGCACCATGCCGCGCAGGCCGGGCACCGACAGGCAGCCTTCCCAGTCTTCTTCCTCCCCGGCGCGCAAAGGCGTGATAACCGGATTGAGCAACACCGTGCGAGGCACCAGCGGCGCGTTGGGATAACGTGGATTGGCCTCGTCGGTGCCAAATATCACCAGTTGCAGGTCAACGCCAATCTGTGGCGCAGCGAGACCGGCGCCGCTGGCGGCGCGCATGGTGTCGAACATGTCCGAGATCAACAGGTGCAGCGCGTCGGTATCGAATTTGATCACCGGCGGCGCCACGCGCAGCAGGCGTTCGTTTCCCATTTTCAGAATTTCGCGAATCGTCATGAACCATTATGGCGCCGGGCGGTTCGCAGAACGCCCGAAGCGGAAAAGTTTCCTGCTATTTATTTAATAGCTGCTTGCGCACGTATTACCTGGGCTGGAGGCCTCATTGATCATCAAATACCCTCCGATAACCCGGCCCAGGCCAGTTTCAACGCCAGTAACCGTTACCTCGATAACCGCGGTATCCGCCATAGCCGCCGTAGCCGCCATAGCCCGGGTGACCACGGTAGCCGTAAAAACCGGGCGACACCACTACAGGCGGCGGCGCCACATACACCTGAGCCGACGGGTACGCACCATAAGTCTCGTAGCCCAAAGGCGCGACCACGCAACCGGACAGCAGTGTGGCCAGACCGCCGAGAGCTGCCAAGGTGGCAATACGTTTGAGAGGGCGTTTTGTGTCCATTAAAAGCTCCTGTAATCTGTGACGGCAGAGCTATTTAACGCGGCCGACACCTCGCGGCGTGACATATGCCGTGCAAACCCGGGTTACGACATGTAAACCGAATCCACGCCCAGCCGCTCAGTCTCGCGGGCCGCGCAACACCCGGCAAATCGCCGGGTCCACCTGTATCCGCCCGCCGGTCAGGCACTGCGACGCGTCTGGATAGGTTCGCAACAGAAACATGATGCGGGCCGTGCGCGCTGTGTCGGTGAAGTCCGAAAACATGCCGTCCACGCCCAGTTCATAAAACTTGATGAATTCGTTGACGGGGTTGCCCAGGTAGTCCTTTGCCAGACGGCCCGGCTCGTTGCGCTGGGTGAACGGATGCACCAGCAGGCCCTCGCGTTTGGCGTCAAGCACGACGGTGGTCGGTGGCAGCAGCGTCCGGTCGCGTTCATCAACCGCGCCATCACCATTGGAATCGGCGCATTTACCGGCGGTGTCCAGCGCGACGCATTTGGCAGAAATCAGGTAGGGCTTCCACGGGCCGATGCCGTCGGCATACGTCGCCACTTCGCGCAGCCCGGC
>JANPFZ010000259.1:0-3486 GCA_031423655.1 Polaromonas sp. | reverse complement strand
CTCGGCGCCCAATGCCCCCTGAGCGCAGCGGGCCATCGCGCCGACCGCTCGACTACTGGAAAATCAATCAACGCCTGCTCCCGATCTGCACTTTGCTCACATCTTGTTTCATTGCTCCCGGTTACCGTTTTGGTGCTAGTCCGATCTCGCGCCTGCGATGCTCGGTGCCGCTGTTGCTGGCATTACTGACGGCTTTTGGTGCGGCGCACGCACAGACCGATTCGAGGCATGCGCCTGATCGAGATACCGGTCTGAACCGGACCATCGCGCCGACATCACCGACATCGCCGACGAGTCTGAGCCCGACCATAGACCCGGCTTTTTCCGCCTGGCGTCCCGATCTTGACGGCTTCGCTTCGGCCGACAAGCTGCGCCGACCCGAGCAAGGTGGCGTGCTTTTCGTTGGCAGCTCGACGATTCGGCTGTGGCGCAATCTGGCGCAAGACTTCCGCCAGCAGCCGGTGATCATCAACCGCGGATTTGGCGGCTCGACGCTGGCCGCCTGCAACTTTTTTGCCAAAGAGCTGGTGGTGCAATACCGGCCGGCGCAGGTGTTGGTCTACGCGGGCGACAACGACTTGGCCATGGGCCGCACGCCGCAGGATGTGCTGGACAGCTTCAGGCGATTTACCGAAACCGTGCGGGCCGAATTGCCCGGCGCACGCATCTCATTTATTTCGATCAAACCCAGCCCCTCGCGCAAGTCGCTGCTGCTGGCGATTCAGCAAACCAACCGGTTGATTGAGGGCTATCTCGAGAAGCTGCCAAATGCACAGTACATCGACACGCACAGCGCCATGCTGACGGCCAAAGGCGACCCCAGGCCTGAGCTGTTTCAGCCCGATATGCTGCATTTGAATGATGCCGGCTACGCGCTTTGGCAGGGCATCATTGCGCCTCACTTGGGTGCGAAAGACGGCGCTGTTTTGCCGGTGCCGCCCGCGTCAGACAAACGCTGAGGCGCCTCAAAACGCAAGGCCGCCGCCTCAGCACCGGTCACACCGCCAGTCAATTTTCTCAGCGCCTTTTTTGAGCTTCGGCGCTTCGCCTGCTGCTCCAGCAGACGCGCCGACTGCCGGTCAACCCACAGCGTCGCCAGCGCGGCAATATGCAGCAGCGCGAAGCAGGCCGCCAGCAGCAGGGCATCACCCCACCACGGCCTGGCCTGCGGCGAATCTCCCCACAGCGCCAGCGTCATCAGCACGATCACCAGGTGAGCCGCAAAAACTGGCAGCGAAGCCGACCCCAGCGTCTCGAGAAACGGCCAGCGCGGCCGCAGACTGACCAGCAGGGGCGCGAAGCGAATCACCAGCACCGTCAGGGCAAACAGGTTGATCATTCGCATCGGCCCCAGCTGCCACTTGTCAAACAGGATATTGGCCGTCACCCCATACGCAAACGGCACCTGCCCGACCCCATGCCGCCACGCGAAAGCCAGCCCTGCAATAGCCAGCGAAAGCGCCACCACCCAGCGCGGAAACAAAAATGGCGCTGCGTCGTCTTCGCTGCGGCTGGCACCCATCCACAGCCCCATCACCCATAAAAATTGCCAGGCGAAAACGCCGAAGGCACCGGTTTCATTGAAAGGCAATCGCCCGCCAGCTGCGCCTATGGTCCAGTCGTAGACCCACTGCCCCAGGCCGAACTGCGCCAGCACCCAAAGCCCGACGCTCAAGCCCATCACGCCGCGCCAGCCGCGCCACACGCCATAGCCCATCAACCACGGGCTGACCAGCATGAACAGCACATACATCGGCAAGATGTCGAGCAGCGGCGGCTTGTATAAAAGCGCGGCGCCCGTCAGAAAAGCAGCGCCCGGCTGGTCCAGGTAGAAGCTCATCAGATTCTTCACCGCGTCCTGGTCGACCTTCAAGCCGACGGCGGCAATCACCGTGAACAGAAACAGCAGGATCGCCAGGTGGCAGGCATAGACCTTGAATGCACGCCGCCAGAACGCGCCGGCCATGGCGTCAATGCCTTTTTGCTGCGCCGTACGGCCATACACCAGACCGGCCATGTAGGCCGACAGCAGCACAAAACCTTCTGCCGCCGACACATAGCCGAAGGGCTGGCCGAGCGGTGACGACAGGCGCGTGGGCAGATGCGTGAGCGTCATCAGCACCAGCATCAGGCCGCGCAGGGCGTCGAGTTCATTCAGGCGGGTTACGGGCATTTCAAAACTCCCGCCCTCAGCAAACGTCGGTGATTTGTAAATAATTTCAAACGCGCCGCGCAAGCTTTCACGCTGACGCGGGAGGCAGCCAGATAACATGAGCCCACAGACTGCGTGAAAGCGCATACCGTCCTATCGCAGCGACCATCATTTTTCGAAAGACGAGCATGACAGTTATCACCACCATCGAAGACCTGCGGATTCTGGCTAAAAAACGGGTGCCGCGCATGTTTTATGACTATGCCGATTCGGGCTCCTGGACAGAGAGCACCTACCGCGCCAACGAAGATGATTTTCAGAAGATCAAGCTGCGCCAGCGCGTGGCCGTCAACATGGAAAACCGCAGCACCGCGACCACCATGGTCGGCATTGACGTGAAGATGCCGGTCGCCATCGCGCCCGTGGGACTGACCGGCATGCAGCATGCCGACGGGGAAATTCTGGTAGCCCGAGCTGCCGAAAAATTTGGCATTCCATTTGCCTTGTCGACCATGAGCATCTGCTCGATTGAAGACATTGCCGCCAACACCACTGCGCCGTTCTGGTTCCAGCTTTACATGATGCGTGACCGTGACGCGATGGCGGCCATGATCGAGCGGGCGCGTAAGGCGCGTTGCAGCGCGCTGATCCTGACGCTCGATTTGCAGGTCATCGGCCAGCGCCACAAAGACATCAAAAACGGCCTGACCGCACCGCCCAAGCCCACCCTGGCAAACATCATCAACCTGGCCACCAAGCCGCGCTGGTGCCTGGGCATGCTCGGCACGCGCCGCCACACCTTCGGCAACCTGGTCGGGCACGTCAAAGGCGTCAGCGACATGAGATCGCTGTCTGCCTGGACCAATGAGCAGTTCGATCCGCGCCTGTCGTGGGCGGACGTGGCCTGGGTGAAGCAGCAATGGGGCGGAAAGCTGATCCTCAAAGGCATTCAGGACGTCGAAGACGCGCAATTGGCAGTTGCCAGCGGGGCCGATGCCATCGTCGTCAGCAATCACGGCGGGCGTCAGCTCGACGGCGCGCAAAGCAGCATCACCGCGCTGCCGCCCATTGTGGCTGCGGTGGGCGAGAAGATCGAAGTGTGGATGGACGGCGGCATACGCAGCGGCCAGGATGTGCTCAAAGCCAGAGCGCTGGGTGCCCGCGGCACGATGATTGGCCGCGCCATGGCTTACGGCTTGGGCGCCATGGGTGAAGCCGGTGTCACCAAGGCGCTGCAGATCCTTCACAAAGAGCTCGATATCACCATGGCTTTTTGCGGCCATACCAATATCGAGAATGTGGACGAGCGCATCTTGCTGCCGGGCACGTTCTGA
>JANPFZ010000258.1:0-14816 GCA_031423655.1 Polaromonas sp. | reverse complement strand
GTGACCTCGCCATGTACGTGAATCTCAAAGGGTGGACTGTAACGTGACATGAAGTTCATCTTACCCAGTTTTCAGGTGAAAAATAGTCCGAGATGACCGCTTGATGAATGTCGGCGGTTTGAAACGTCCTTGCCTTGCAGTGGTGCCCGAGACCGGGGTCGAACCGGTACGCCCGCTATGCACGAAGCGGCGGATTTTAAGTCCGCTGTGTCTACCTATTTCACCACTCGGGCCGAACAGCATGCTTAACGCATTGTGAAACAAAAAAGCCTTTGGCCAATTCGCAGGCCAGAGGCTTGGTGGAGGCGCGGCCCGGAGTCGAACCGGGCTAGCCGGATTTGCAATCCGGTACATAACCGCTTTGTTACCGCGCCGTCTTCTGCACAACTGAAACCCCAGCAACAATCAGCATTTTGGCCTGCAGAGTTTGCCTTTTCTTCAAAAAAAAGGGCAGCATGATCAACGTGCTGCCCTTTGAATTGGAGCGGGAGAAGAGTCTCGAACTCTCGACCTCAACCTTGGCAAGGTTGCGCTCTACCAACTGAGCTACTCCCGCGATAACAGCCTCAAATTATAGCTTAGTTTTTCGCACCGCTTTTGGACGGCGCGTGAAAAAACCACTCTCAGTGTTTCACGGTTCCAGCTACTTCGGCTGGCGCCGCTGCGCGTGCCGCCGCCGCAATGGCCACTTCTTCATCCGTCAACGGAACCGGCTGGCGCTCTAGGGCGACCTGCAGCACCTCATCGATCCACTTAACTGGAACGATGTCCAAACCACTTTTCACGTTGTCCGGTATCTCCTGCAAGTCTTTGGCGTTTTCCTGCGGAATCAGCACAGTTTTAATGCCACCGCGCAATGCCGCAAGTAACTTTTCCTTCAAGCCGCCGATGGTCGTGACTTCGCCGCGCAGCGTGATTTCGCCTGTCATTGCGACATCGCCGCGCACCGGGATTCCTGTCATGGCCGACACGAAAGCAGTTGTCATCGCGGCGCCGGCGCTAGGACCATCTTTGGGCGTGGCCCCATCGGGAACGTGAATGTGAATATCACGCTTTTCAAACATCTCGTCCTTGATGCCGAGCTGCCTGGAGCGACTGCGCACAACGGTACGTGCCGCTTCGACGGATTCCTTCATCACGTCGCCCAGCGAGCCGGTGCGCGTGATCACGCCCTTGCCCGGCATCATGGCGGCCTCAATCGTCAGCAGATCCCCACCGACCTCGGTCCAAGCCAGACCTACAACCTGCCCGACCTGGTTTTTCTGTTCGGCTCGACCGTAGTCAAATTTCCGAACGCCCAGAAAATCATTCAGGTTGTCAGGTCCCACGACCACCTTAGGCAACATTTTCTTCAGCTGAACGCCCTTGACGACCTTGCGGCAGATTTTGGAAAGTTCCCGTTCAAGCGAACGCACGCCGGCCTCGCGGGTGTAATAGCGAACGATGTCCCGCACAGCTTGCTCTGTCACCTCAAGCTCGCCATCCTTGACGCCGTTGTTCTTCAGCTGCTTGGGCAGCAAATAGCGAACCGCAATGCTCGTTTTCTCGTCTTCGGTGTAACCGGAAAGGCGAATCACCTCCATGCGGTCTAGCAGGGCGGGCGGAATATTCATCGAATTTGAGGTTGCGACAAACATCACGTCGCTCAGGTCAAAGTCGACCTCGACATAATGATCGCCAAAAGTGTGATTCTGCTCTGGATCCAGTACCTCCAGCAGGGCGCTGGATGGATCACCGCGGAAATCAGTACCGAGCTTGTCAATCTCATCAAGCAGGAATAGCGGATTGCGCGTACCGGCTTTCGACAGATTCTGCAGCACTTTTCCAGGTAGAGCACCAATGTAGGTGCGCCTGTGACCGCGAATCTCTGCCTCGTCGCGCATGCCGCCCAGTGCCATGCGCACGTACTTACGCCCGGTCGCTTTGGCGATCGATTGGCCGAGAGAGGTTTTACCAACTCCGGGAGGGCCCACCAGGCAAAGAATTGGCGCCTTGAGCTTGTCGACCCGCTGCTGCACCGCAAGGTATTCAACGATACGGTCCTTGACTTTTTCAAGGCCATAGTGGTCTTCGTTCAATACGTTTTCGGCGTTACCGAGATCGTGCTTGATCTTCGTCTTTTTGCTCCACGGCAGCCCAGTCAACACATCAATGTAGGTGCGGACGACGGTCGCTTCAGCCGACATCGGTGACATCAGCTTGAGCTTCTTGAGTTCGCTTTCAGCTTTCTTGCGCGCATCCTGCGGCATTTTGGCTGCCTTGATCTTCTTCTCGATTTCCTCGATGTCAGCGCCTTCTTCGCCCTCTCCCAGCTCTTTCTGAATCGCCTTCACCTGTTCATTGAGGTAGAAGTCGCGCTGGTTCTTTTCCATTTGCCGCTTCACGCGACCGCGGATTTTCTTGTCCACATTGAGAATGTCAACCTCGCGTTCCAGTTGCTCGTAAAGATTCTCCAGGCGCGGCTTGACACTGGCGAGATCAAGAATGACCTGCTTCGCATCAAGCTTCAGTGGCAGGTGCGCGGCAATCGTGTCTGCCAGCCGACCGGCATCGTCGATGCTGGAGATGGACGTCAGAATCTCCGGAGGAATTTTTTTGTTGAGCTTGACGTAGTGGTCAAACTGCTGCATCACGGCGCGGCGCAGCGCCTCGATTTCGCTGCCTTTGTCACCGGCGGGCGCTGGCGCGGTGACGACAGGGGTCAGGTTGGCCGAGAAATGGCTTTCGCCTTCCTCGATCTTGTTGACCTTGGCGCGCTGCTGGCCTTCAACCAGCACCTTGACCGTACCATCGGGCAATTTCAGCAACTGCAGGATGGTGGCAACGCAGCCCACCTCGAACATGTCCTCAACCGAGGGCTCGTCCTTGGCAGCTGCTTTTTGGGCGACCAGCATGATGCGGCGTTCCGCCTCCATGGCGGACTCAAGCGCCTTAATGCTTTTCGGGCGCCCGACAAACAGCGGAATGACCATGTGCGGGAACACCACCACGTCCCTCAGCGGTAGCAGGGGCAGGTCAATGGGCGTGGCAGGCAGTGAAGTTTGTCCGGACATATAAACCTTAAACGTATGCCCTAAAAACCAGCTTTTTGTGGTCAGGGCTGATAGCGGCAAGCTGCAAGGTCGATCCAAGCAGTTACACCAGACATGGAGGGTAGAGAATGGTTTTCAAGTTTTATCTTTAGCCCGGCGTTGTCAGGCCTTGCGGGCGGTTTCGCGATACACCAGTAGTGGCGCCTTGTTTTCTTCAATCGTCGACTCGTCCAGAACGACCTTATCGACATTACTGGCATTGGGCAGTTCAAACATGGTGTCAACAAGGGACTGCTCCAGAATCGACCGAAGGCCGCGCGCGCCGGTCTTGCGGGCCAGTGCCTTGCGAGCAATAGCCTTGAGAGCGGACGGACGGATTTCGAGATCCACGCCTTCCATGGCCAGTAGTTTGCTGAATTGTTTGACCACCGCATTTTTCGGCTCGGTCAGAATCTGCACCAGTGCGTCTTCGCTCAACTCGGCCAGTGTGGCCACGACAGGCATACGACCGACGAGCTCGGGAATCAATCCAAACTTGATCAGATCTTCGGGTTCGACGTCTTTGAAGGCCTCGGTCAGGGACCGGGCCTTCTTGCTTTTGACAACGGCCCCAAAACCGATGCCTGACGCCTCGGTACGGTTCTCAATGACCTTTTCCAGCCCCGAAAAAGCGCCGCCGCAAATGAAAAGAATGTTGGTCGTATCGACCTGAAGAAAGTCCTGGTTCGGATGCTTGCGGCCACCCTGCGGCGGCACGGAGGCCATGGTGCCCTCGATCAGCTTGAGCAGCGCCTGCTGAACGCCTTCGCCCGATACATCGCGGGTAATCGACGGGTTGTCAGACTTGCGGGATATCTTGTCGATCTCGTCGATGTACACAATCCCCTGTTGGGCGCGCTCAACTTCATAGTTGCAAGTCTGCAACAGTTTCTGGATGATATTTTCGACGTCTTCGCCTACATAGCCCGCCTCGGTCAGCGTGGTGGCGTCGGCCATAACAAAAGGAACGTTGAGCGTGCGTGCCAGCGTCTGAGCCAGCAGTGTCTTGCCGGATCCGGTTGGGCCAATCAACAAAATATTGCTTTTTGTCAGCTCGACGTCGTCTTTTTTGGCCTTGTCTTTGTGACGCAGGCGTTTGTAATGGTTGTAGACAGCCACTGCAAGTGTTCGCTTGGCCGGCTCCTGACCGATGACATAACCGTCAAGCGTGGCCTTGATCTCCGAAGGCGTCGGAAGATCGCCGCGTGTCTCTCGTACGTCTTCCCCGGCGGGCAATTCGTCGCGGATGATCTCATTGCAAAGATCGATGCACTCATCACAGATGAAAACCGAGGGACCGGCAATCAGCTTCTTGACTTCGTGCTGGCTTTTACCGCAGAAGGAGCAGTACAAAGTCTTTTCGCTGGAGGAACCTTTTTTCTCGGCCATTGGTAAAAGTGCCCTTAAGTAGCCATAAGAAAGTTGTCAACTGATGATAACCAATAAAAAGGGCGCCTTCGCTGGCAGAGACGCCCTATGAGCGGCGAAAAGTACCGCTTTCCAGCGCCATCAGCCCTATGGACGCTTGGCAAGAACCTGGTCAACCAGACCGTAGGCTTTCGCTTCTTCCGCGAACATGAAATAGTCGCGCTCGGTATCGCGCTCGATCTTCTCTACGGTCTGGCCCGTATTGGCCGCCATGATGCGGTTGAGTTGCTCACGGGTCTTCAGAATATCGCGCGCGTGAATCTCGATATCACTTGCCTGCCCTTGCGCACCGCCCGATGGCTGGTGAATCATCACGCGCGAATTCGGGAGCGTAAAACGCTTGCCCTTGACGCCTGCCGACAACAAAAACGCGCCCATGCTGGCCGCCATGCCCACACAAAGCGTCGAGACATCAGGTTTGATGAACTGCATCGTGTCGTAAATGGCCATGCCTGCTGTCACGGAGCCGCCTGGTGAGTTGATGTAGAAAGAAATATCCTTGTCCGGATTTTCACTCTCCAGGAACAACAGCTGGGCCACAACCAGGTTTGCCGTCTGGTCATTAACCGGGCCAACGAGGAAAATTACCCGCTCTTTAAGCAGCCGGGAATAGATGTCGTAAGACCGCTCGCCGCGGCCTGATTGTTCGATGACCATGGGCACCATGCCAAGGCCTTGCGTATCCTGGGCACCACCGCGTAAATTGCCGTAAGCGCCGCTGTAACCACTGTTTCCGATCATCATGCTTTCTCCTGAGGTGTTTTCATTTCTGTTGCCAATGCGGTATGGATATCGGCTTCGATACGTCTCGTACCAGCTTAGACATAAGTCCTACTGTGTTTGTAATGTACCCAAAGTAAATTGGGGCCTGTGCCGTCAAGCACAAGCCCCAACTTCAGCTAAGGATACGTGGGCTCAGTTCTGAGCCATCAACTCGTCAAACGAAATGCTCTTTTCGCATACGGTGGTCCTGCCAAGAACAAAGTCGGTCACATTGTTTTCGACCACTACCGCCTCGACTTCCGCCATGCGGCGGTTGTCGCTGAAATACCAGCGCACAACCTCTTGTGGTTTTTCGTAACTGGCAGCCAGTTCTTCAATGTGCGTTTTGAGCTGTTCCGGCTTGGCCTGAAGTCCGTTGGCGCGCACCAATTCAGCCATAACCAGACCCAGACGCACGCGCTTTTCCGCCCGCGGGCGAAAAATATCATCTGGAATCGGCGCCTTGTCAGCATCCTTGATGCCGCGCTGCTTCAAATCGGCACGGGCGGCTTCAATCATGCGGTCGAGTTCGGCCTGCACGCTGGAATTGGGCAAGTCCAACTCGGCATGGGCCAGCAACACATCCATAACGGCGTTTTTGTTGCGGGCAAGCAGACGGAATTTGACTTCGCGTTCCAGATTTTTCTTGATGTCGGCGCGCAGCCCTTCAACGCTTGAATCGGCAATGCCGAGCGACTTGGCCAGCGCATCGTTCACTTCAGGCAGATGCGCAGCCTCGATTTTTTTGAGCGTTACCATGAAGTCCGCCTGCTTGCCGGCCACGTCCTTGCCGTGGTAATCCGCCGGAAAATTCAGCGGAAAAGTCTTGCTTTCACCGCTTTTCATGCCGCGCACGGCATCTTCGAACTCTTTCAGCATCTGGCCTTCGCCAACCAGAAACTGGAAGTCGTCGGCCTTGCCACCGGCGAACGACTCGCCATCGGTTTTGCCCTCGAAGTCAATCGTGACACGGTCGCCCTCGTGGGCGGGCGCATCCAGCGCGCGCTGGGCGAACGTGCGGCGCTGCTTGCGCAGGATGTCGAGGGTTTTATCGATCGCGGCATCGCTAACTTCGGCCGTCACCTTTTCGACCTCAGCTGCGGTCAGATCTGCAATTTTTACGTCGGGATAGACCTCGAAGACAGCATCGAATGCCAACTCACCCTCGGGCGCGCCTTCTTTCTCGCTGATTCGCGGCTGGCCTGCCACACGCAACTTGGCCTCGTTCGCGGCAACGGAAAAAGCCTCGCCAACCTTGTCGTTCATGACCTCGTAATGCACCGAGTAACCATAGCGCTGGGCCACCACCGTCATCGGCACCTTGCCGGGACGAAAGCCGTCCATTTTCACCGTACGGGCCAAGCGTTTGAGCCGCGCGTCGACTTCAGACTGAATGGCATTGACCGGCAGGGTAAGCGTCATTTTGCGCTCGAGCTTTTCCAGGGTTTCAACAGTGACGGCCATCATGGTTTCCTAAAAATCAGACAAATATTCAAACAAGGCTTGCAGCCGACATCAAGCGTGGTGCGCGGGGCGGGACTCGAACCCGCACAGTATTGCTACCGTCAGGACCTAAACCTGGTGCGTCTACCAATTTCGCCACCCGCGCGCCTGAAACAACCAACGACAGAGCTCGAAAAGCCCGCCGCTAAAAATTAACCAACCCGGCATTTTAGCCTTTAACGGGATTGCTTTCGGCATCGAAAAACTGCGTGACGGCGCCTCAGGCCGCTGCCAGCGGCGGCAACGACTCCCGCTTGATCCGAAACCACGCCGCATACATCGCCGGCAGCGCCAGCAGCGTCAGCACCGTCGCCACAACCAGCCCGCCCATGATAGCGACGGCCATCGGCCCCCAGAAAACGCTGCGCGACAGAGGAATCATGGCCAGTACCGCCGCCGCGGCTGTCAACACAATCGGCCGCAGCCGCCTGACCGCTGACTCGACAATTGCATCCCAGGCCGGCACGCCCCGCGCCCTGTCCTGCTCGATCTGGTCAATCAAAATCACTGAATTGCGCTGGATCATGCCCATCAGCGCGATCACGCCCAGCAAGGCCACGAAGCCGAACGGCCGCCCCAGCAAAATCAGCGCCCCCGCCACGCCGGCAATGCCCAGCGGTCCGGTCAAAAACACCAGCATGGCGCGGCTGAAACTATGCAGTTGCAGCATCAGCAAGGTGAAGGTCAGAAACAGCATGACAGGAACGCCCGCAACAATCGAGGCCGACCCCTTGCTGCTTTCCTCAACAGCCCCTGCCACTTCGATGCGGTAGCCGGTCATGCCGCTGTCGTGCCATTTTTTCTCCAGTGCCTTGAGTTTTGGTTGCAGTTGCTGCGTCACGGTCGCGCCTTGCATCCCTTCAACGATGTCGCCCTGCACAGTAATTGCGTAGTTGCGGCCTTCGCGCCACATCACGCCCGGCTCCCAGGCGAAAACCGGTTTGGCGACCTGCGTCAGCGGAATGGATTTGCCCGAGGCCGATGGCAGATACGCGTTGCCGATGTCGGTAATCGCACTGCGCTCGTCCAGCGGCTGGCGCAGCACGATGTCAATCAGCTTGTCGCCTTCGCGGAACTGGCCGACCTGCGAGCCCGAAAGGATGGTGCGCGATGCCTGCGCAATCGACTGACTGGTCACGCCCAGCGCGCGCGCTTTCGATTGATCGACTTCAAGGCGAAGCACCTTGACCGACTCGTTCCAGTTGTCATTGACACCGCGCGTGTTGGTGCTTTCGCGCATCACCGCTTTGACCTCATCGGCGCGCAGACGCAGCGTCAGGGGATCAATCCCGACGACACGAAACTGCACCGGATAAGGCACCGGCGGCCCGTTGGGCAGCAGCTTGACCCGGCCCCTGACCTCAGGAAACTCGGTAGCGAGCAGCGCCGGCAGCTTGATGCGCAGCGACTCGCGCACCTCCAGGTCTTTGGGCAAGACGATCATCTGCGACACATTGGTCTGCGGAAAGACCTGATCCAGCGGGAGGTAAAAACGCGGCACGCCAGAACCAATCCAGGTACTCACCGACGTCACGCCCGCTTCTCGCATCAGCCGCTGCTCGACACGTTTGGCGGTGAGTTCATTCGCAGCGAAAGACGTTCCTTCCGGGAACCAGATGTCGACCATGATTTCAGGGCGGCTGGAATCCGGAAAGAACTGCTGCTGAACTTTTCCCATGCCAATGATGCCGAGCGCAAAAATCAGCAGCGTGACACCGATGGTGATCCAGCGGTAATTTACGCACCAGTTCACCGCCTTGCGGAAGCGGTTGTAGAACGGGCTATCGAACATCTCATGCGGCCTGCCTTCATCGACACCGGCCGCCTGCACATGCGGCGGCACCTTCAGCAGCAGCGTGCCGAGATACGGCACGAAATAAACCGACACCAGCCAGCTCAGCACCAGCGCAATCACCGTCACGGCGAAAATTGCAAAGGTGTACTCACCGGTCACCGACCTGGCCAAACCGATCGGCAGGAAACCGACGGCGGTAATCAGGGTGCCTGTCAGCATCGGCATGGCGGTAATTTCATAGGCAAACGTGGCGGCGCGCACCTTGTCATAGCCCTCTTCCATTTTGCGCACCATCATTTCGACCGCGATGATGGCGTCATCCACCAGCAACCCCAGCGCGATGATCAGCGAGCCCAATGAAATTTTGTGCAAGCCGATATCAAAATAGTTCATAGCCAGAAACGTCATGCCCAGCACCAGCGGAATGGTGATGCCGACGACGAGACCAGGACGAATGTCAATGAAGTAACGCTTCCACAGCGGTAGCCGGCCCGGCCCCTGGTGCGGGCGTTTGTGAAAACCGAGGGCGATGAAGCTCACGGCCAGCACGATCAGCACGGCTTCTATCAGCACGCCGACAAATTCATTGACCGATCTCGCCACTGCCTTGGGCTGGTCTTGCACGTTAATCAGCCGTATGCCGGCCGGCAAAGTTTCGCCAACAGCCGCAGACAGCGCTTCAAGCGACTTGCCCAGCGCAATGATGTCGCCGCCCTTGGCCATCGACACCCCCAGCGCAATCACCTCCTTGCCCTGATGGTGTACTTTCACCCCCGGCGGGTCAACATAGCCGCGCTTGATTTCTGCAATGTCGCCCAGCCGCAGCTGGCTGCCCGCCGCGTTGGTGCCAGCGCCGTAGCCCGCGCCGCGAATCGGCATGGCGCGCAGTTGCTCAATCGCCTCGAACTGCCCTTGTACGCGCACCTGCAAAACATCCAGCGGCGTTTGAACGGCCCCAGCTGGCTCAACTGCGTTTTGCCTGCCCAGCTGCGCCAGGACCTGATTGAAGTCAAGTCCCAACTGGGCCAGTCGTTTCTGCGAAATCTCGATAAAAACTTTTTCGTCTTGCACACCAAATAACTCGACCTTGCTGACGAAAGGCACGCGAAGCAGTTGCTGCCGCAAGTTGTCGGCAAATGTCTTTACTTCGGCGTAGTTAAAACCGTCTGATTCCAGCGCGTAGATCACGCCATAGACATCACCAAAATCATCATTGAAAAACGGCCCCTCAATGCCTGCTGGCAGCGTGCCGCGCATGTCGCCGATTTTTTTGCGTACGGCATACCAGGTGTTAGCCACTTCGGCCGGGCGCGACGAATCCTTGATCTGGAAAATAATCTGCGATTCGCCGGGCTTTGAATAGCTGCGGATCTTGTCGGCGAACGGTACTTCCTGCAGCGTACGTTCGAGCTTGTCGGTGACCTGCTCGGCCACTTGCTGAGCGGTGGCGCCGGGCCAGTAGGTGCGCACCACCATGGCGCGAAAGGTGAACGGCGGGTCTTCGTCCTGGCCCAGCTGAAAGTAAGACGCGAAACCCAGCACCATCAACATCAGCAACAAATAGCGGGTCAGTGCCGCATGTTCCAGCGCCCATCGTGAAAGATTGAATTTGCGCGCGTCCGGCTGGGTCTGGCTGTCATTGGCGGGGTGATCAGGTTTTTCGCTCATGGCACTCATTTGCTTTATCTGGCAGCCGAAGCGGCGGGCGCCAGGACAACCGGCACCGCTACGGCGCCAGGCAATGTCTGCGACGGGCTGGTGGTGTCGGCCACAGGCGCGGGCTGGTAGAGGCTTACCTTCTGGCCCGGCGACAACACATGCACACCGGCGCTTACCACCAGCATGCCGGGCTTCACGCCATCGGCTACCACCACCTCGTTACCGTCAGCGGTGGCGACCTGAATCACCTGCGAATTAACCGTCATGCTGGCGGGGTCCAGCACCCAAACGGCGGTCACATTGCCGTCCTGCCGCAACGCCGTCGTCGGCAGCTTGATGACCTGCGTCGTGACGGGTGCGTTCAACTCAGGCACGACATAGGCCGTGGACCCCAGCGCCAGCGCCTCGCCCGCATCCAGCGAAGCCTTCACTGCGTAGGTGCGGGTCTGCGGGTCACTGCTGGCAGCAATTTCGCGAATCCTGCCAGTGGTCTGCCGGTTTTGCGACCAGACGCGAATTTTCACCGGCGCGCCCGGCACAAGGCCGGCAAGCTTGTCTTCCGGCACAGAAAAAACCACATCACGCGGCCCGTCTGCTGCAATGCGCACTACCGGCGCGCCAGCGCTCACCACTTGGCCTGGCTCTGCCTCTACCGCCGTGACGATGCCCGACACGTCTGCCACCAATGACGCGTAGGTCGCCTGATTCGCCTGCACGCCCAGCTGTGATTTCGCCTGCTGCAGTTGCGCTTCGGCGGCTTTGAGCATGCTTTCGCGGCGTTCGAGTTCGGCCCCGCTGATGAAGTTCTGATTTTTCAACTCCTGGTAGCGCTTGAAGTCGGCACCTGCCAGGTCGCGATTCGTCTGCGCGGCAGCCACCTGGGCTCGCGCCGCGTCGGCCGCCAGTTTATAGTCCTGCGGATCGATTTGCGCCAGCACTTGCCCGGCCTTCACGCGCTGGCCCGGTTCGGCCTGTCTTTTGATGATTTTCCCGCCGACGCGAAAGCCCAGCCTGGATTCGACCTTCGCCTTCACTTCACCGGAAAATTCATACTGCGACAGCACTTGGGCGGTTCCGACGGTGATCACCTTGACCGCGCGAATTGGCTCGGGGGCCGGGGCGGTTTTGGAACAGGCACCCAGGGCGCCTAGCAGCGTGACCAGACCCACCAGGACAAAAGCAGTTTTCTTCATGATCGGTGTCAACAACAAAAAAGGGGAAAAGGAAAACCGCAGAGGCGCTGCGCATAGCGAAGGCCGGCAAGGGTAACCGTTTGAGCCGCTCAGGCGGAACGGAGTTACTGACTAGCCGGTTAGTAATCTATGAGAAACGCCAAAACTTGTCAAGCGACAATCTGCGCATGAAAGCAGGCTCTCCAGGCGCTCCACCGCAGGCGGGTCAAGGCGTGGACCACTATGAAAACTTCCCCGTCGCCTCGTTTTTATGCCCGCCGCGGCTGCGCCCGGCGGTGGCCGCCATCTACTGGTTTGCCCGTACGGCCGACGATATCGCCGATGAGGGCGATGCATCGGTCTTGGTACGTCTTGCCGACCTGGCGGCCTACCACGCCGACCTGATGGCGACCGCCAGCGATCAGTCGGCATCGACCCGCTGGGCCGGCGTGTTCGCCAACTTGCGCCCGGTGATCAAGCAGTTCAAGCTGCCGGTCAACTTGCTGGCCGACCTGCTCAGCGCGTTCGAACAAGACGTGGTCAAGCAACGATACGCCACCGAAGCCGAGCTGATGGACTACTGCCGCCGCTCGGCCAATCCGGTCGGGCGCCTGCTGCTGCATCTGTACGGCGTCACGGATGCCCAGTCTCTGCAGCAAAGCGACAGCATCTGCAGCGCGCTGCAATTGATCAACTTCTGGCAAGACCTGAGCATCGACATTCCGCGCGGCCGTATCTACTTGCCGGCCGACGCCTGGCAGCGCCACGGCGTCACCGAGGCGCAGCTGATGGCGCTGGATGACACGCCAGACGCTATTATTTTAATAGCTTCCAGCGCACGTTCTGCGAGGGCTACGCTACTAAAAGGCTCTGAATTACCGAAAAAGGTGCCTGGTAGGGCTGGCTGGGAGCTGCGCCTCGTCGTGCAGGGCGGTCTGCGGATTCTGGACAAAATCGAAGCGCTGGGCTTCAACACCTTGAAGACGCGGCCGAAGCTGGGTCGTTGGGATTTTGTCGTGATGGCCTGGCGCGCTGTCTGGATGTGAGCCCGAATCAAAACGGACTACCGGACGGAGAACAAAGACACAAGTTACGAGGAGGGCGCAGAAATAACATTGATGAATTTTTTGCGACTTCGGCAATACCTTTGCGTCCGCTGCGTCCGGATGTCCGAACCCAAATCCAGACATCAACAATGCAACAATCCGCCGCATGACCCCTGAGCAGTACGTACAACAAAAAGCAGCCGCTTCCGGCAGCAGTTTCTATTACGCCTTCCTCTTCCTGCCCAAAGAACGCCGCGCCGCCATCACGGCTTTCTATGCCTTTTGCCGCGAAGTTGACGACGTCGTCGATGAAGTGACTGACCCGGGCGTGGCACACACCAAGCTGGCCTGGTGGCAAAGCGAAGTCGCCAAGTCATTTGCCGGTACGCCCACGCACCCGGTGATGAAGGCACTGATGCCGCTGGCCGCTCCTTACAACATCGAGGCGCGGCATTTACAGGCCGTGATCGAAGGCTGCCAGATGGACCTGGCGCAAAACCGCTACCTCGACTTCCCTGCCCTGAAGCAATATTGCCACCTGGTGGCTGGCATCGTCGGTGAAGTCGCGGCCGGCATCTTCGGCCAGACCGACCCGGCCACGACCGCTTACGCGCACAAGCTCGGCCTGGCGTTTCAGCTGACCAACATCATTCGCGACGTCGGCGAAGACAGCCTGCGCGGGCGCATCTACCTGCCGGTGTCGGAGCTGCAGCAGTTCGATGTGAAGGCGCATGAAATTTTGAAGCGCCAGTATTCGGACCGCTTCACCGCACTGATGACGTTCCAGACCGAACGCGCACTGGCGCTGTACGACGAGGCGATGGCGATGCTGCCCGAAGCCGATCGCCGCGCGCAAAAACCGGGCCTGATGATGGCCAGCATTTACCGCACCCTGCTGCGCGAAATTGCGGCCGACAACTACCAGGTGCTGCACCAGCGCGTCAGCCTGACGCCGCTGCGCAAGTTCTGGCTGGCATGGAAAACTCAGGCCTTCGGCAAAGTGGTTTGACAGTCGCTGCTAAAAAAGTCGCCGTGGTCGGTGCTGGCTGGGCTGGCTGCGCTGCGGCGGTTGAAGCCACGCGGCTCGGCCACGCAGTCACGTTGTTTGAGGCTTCCCGCATCCCCGGCGGACGCGCGCGGCGTGTCGATGGATTGTTGCAGGGCCAGCCTGTCTCGCTCGACAACGGCCAGCACATCCTCATCGGCGCGTATTCGGAAACACTGCGGCTGATGGCTGACTTGGGCGTTGACGCGCAGGCAGCTTTGCTGCGGCTGCCGCTCACGCTGCAATTTCCCGATGGCAGCGGCCTGACGCTTCCGGCTTCGCGCTATTTGCCTGCGCCACTGGATACCCTGGCTGGCATCTTGAAAGCACGCGGTTGGTCCTGGGTAGACCGGCTTTCGCTAGTCAGAGTGGCTATGGGCTGGCAGCTGAAAGGCTTTCGGTGCGCCAGCGGGAAGACGGTGGCCGACCTGTGCCGGGGCCTGACGGCAGCAACCATGGCGCAGCTGATCGAGCCGCTGTGCGTATCGGCCCTGAACACGCCGGCCGACCGGGCGAGCGGCGAAGTTTTTTTGCGCGTGATGCATGACTCGCTGTTTTCGGAAAGCGGCGGCTCGAATTTGTTGCTACCGCGCGTGGACCTCACCGCGCTGCTGCCTGATGCAGCACTCACCTGGCTGGGCGCCAACGGCTGCCCCCCGCAACTGGGCTTGCGCGTGCAGGGCATAGCGCGCGTCGGTCAGCGCTGGCACTTGATGACCAGCTCCAACGGCCAGCCCGAAGACGCCTTCGATGATGTCGTGCTGGCCTGCCCGCCGCTGGAAGCCGCCCGGCTTGTCCAGGGCAGCGGCATCGCCGCAGATGCCTGGCTCGCTCAAACGCGCAGCCTGCACTACGAAGCCCTCACCACTGTGTACGCCCACGCGCCCGGCGCGCGCCTGAGCCGGCCGATGCTGGCACTGCCGGCGACAGCCCACGCGCCGGCCCAGTTTGTATTTGACCGCGGCCAGCTTGGCGGCCCCGCCGGCTTGCTGGCTTTTGTCATCAGTGCCAGCCAAGGTGAAGGCGCGGTGCTGACCGCACGCGTGCTGGCCCAGGCCGCCGCACAACTCGGGCTGCAGCTTGAAGCCGTTCAAACGATTGTGGAAAAGCGTGCGACCTTTGCCTGTACGCCCGGCCTGCAGCGGCCAGCGACGGCGATCTCTGGCGGCTTGCTGGCCTGCGGTGACTACATCGCCGGGCCTTATCCAGCCACGCTGGAAGGCGCGGTGAGGTCTGGACTGGCTGCAGCAAGAAACGTGAATCAAGCAACAGCCACCATTAAACTGCTATCTAAGTAATAGCTGCCTGCGCATGTTTTACCTGGGCTAGACGCCT
>JANPFZ010000257.1:0-7327 GCA_031423655.1 Polaromonas sp. | reverse complement strand
CTGGCTGAAGAAAAACTTGTTGCGGCCTACCAGATTCGCAACAAGCAGGCCCGCACCCACGCCACGCGTGAAGTGACCACCTGGACCAAGATGGGTCTGAAGGCTGAAGGCGTTGAATTTGACGGTGTAGCCGTTGACGGCATGCTGTTCGACATCGAAGCCAAAATCGTTCGCAGCCAGATTCTGGCCGGCGATCCGCGTATCGACGGCCGCGACACGCGAACCGTACGCCCGATCGAAATTCGCAACAGCGTGCTGCCACGTACCCACGGCTCTGCGCTGTTCACGCGCGGTGAAACGCAGGCGCTGGTGGTGACCACACTCGGTACCGAGCGCGACGCACAACGCATTGACGCCTTGAGCGGTGACTACGAAGACCGCTTCATGCTGCACTACAACATGCCTCCGTTCGCCACCGGCGAAACCGGCCGCGTGGGTAGCCCGAAGCGTCGCGAGATTGGCCACGGCCGACTTGCGAAGCGCGCGCTGATTGCCGTGCTGCCGACAAAAGAGGAATTTCCGTACACCATGCGCGTGGTCAGCGAGATCACCGAGTCCAACGGCTCGTCGTCGATGGCTTCGGTCTGCGGCGGCTGCCTGTCGCTGATGGACGCTGGCGTGCCGATGAAAGCGCATGTGGCCGGTATCGCGATGGGTCTGATCAAGGACGACAACCGCTTCGCGGTGTTGACCGACATCCTGGGTGATGAAGATCACCTCGGCGACATGGACTTCAAGGTGGCGGGCACTACGTTCGGCATCACCGCGCTGCAGATGGACATCAAGATCCAGGGCATCACGAAAGAAATCATGCAGGTGGCACTGGCGCAGGCCAAAGAAGCCCGCATGCACATCCTCGGCAAGATGCAGGAGGCCATGGGCGCTGCAAAAACCGAAGTGTCTGACTTCGCACCGCGCCTGTACGTGATGAAGATCAACCCCGACAAGATTCGTGACGTGATCGGCAAGGGCGGCGCTGTGATTCGTGCGCTGACCGAAGAAACCGGCACGCAGATCAACATTGAGGAAGACGGCACCATCACCATCGCTTCGAATGACAGCGCCAAGGCCGACGAAGCCAAGCGCCGCATTGCCGAGATCACCGCTGAAGTCGAAATTGGCAAAATTTACGAAGGCCCGATCACCAAGATTCTGGACTTCGGCGCACTGATCAACCTGCTGCCTGGCAAAGACGGCTTGCTGCACATCAGCCAGATCGCCCACGAGCGCGTTGAGCGCGTGTCCGACTACCTGAAAGAAGGCCAGATCGTCAAGGTCAAGGTCATGGAGACCGACGAAAAGGGCCGCGTCAAGCTGTCGATGAAGGCCTTGCTGGACCGTCCCGGTCAGGACCAGGACCGCGGTTAATTGATTGTGCTATTAATTTAATAGCTAATTGCGCAAATATCCATTGGGCTAGAGCCTTGAATGATTGGTAAACACCGATGAAAGCCGTTGAAATTACCTCCTATGGCGCGCCCGACGTGCTGAGTTTGTGCCAACGCCCGGACGCGCAGGCGGGCATGGGCGAAGTGCTTATCCGCGTGCGTGCCAGTGGCATCAATCGCCCTGACGTGTTGCAGCGGACGGGTAACTATCCTGTGCCGCCGGGCGCTTCAGATATTCCTGGCCTGGAAGTAGCCGGTGAAATTTTGAGCGGCGATACAGCCGCGATGGCTGCGGCGGGCTTCAAGGTCGGTGATCGCGTTTGCGCGCTGGTCGCTGGCGGCGGTTATGCCGAGCTGTGTGTGGCGCCTGTAGGCCAGTGCTTGCCGGTGCCCGGTGCCTTGAGCGATATCGAAGCCGCCTCGCTGCCCGAGACGTTCTTCACGGTGTGGAGCAACGTCTTCATGCGGGCCTATTTGCAGGCCGGTGAAACGCTGCTGATCCAGGGTGGCTCGAGCGGCATCGGCGTCACCGCCATCCAGATGGCGAAAGCGATGGGCGCAAAAGTGATCGTCACTGCGGGCAGCGACGACAAGTGCGCTGCATGTGTGGCGCTGGGGGCTGATTACGCCATCAATTACAAGACGGGCGATTTTGTTGAGCAGGTCAAAAAACTGACCGATGGCAAGGGCGTCAACGTAATTCTTGACATGGTGGCGGGCAGTTATGTTTCACGCGAAGTCGAGTGCATGGCCGAAGACGGGCGCCTGGTCATCATTGCGGTGCAGGGCGGCGTGAAGGCGGAGTTTAATGCTGGCGTGGTGCTGCGCAAGCGCCTGACGATCACTGGTTCAACGCTGCGCCCGCGTTCGCTTGAATTCAAGACATCGATTGCCAAAGCGCTCAGAGAAAAGGTTTGGCCGCTGCTAGCCAGCGGCGCCATCAAGCCCGTGATTCACAGTACCTTCGCCGCGGTGGATGCTGCGAAGGCACATGCGCTGATGGAGTCGAATCAGCACATCGGCAAAATCGTGCTGACCTGGTAATCGGAACTGCAGACGATGAAAAAACTGATTGCAGGCAACTGGAAGATGAATGGCAGCCTGGCTGCCAACGAAGCCTTGATGTTTGCGCTGGCGAAGGGGCTGGAGACTCAACCCGTATGTGAGATTGCAGTGTGCGTACCTGCGCCCTATCTGGCGCAGGTGTTCGCTCTGAGGTCGGCTGATCTGCGGCTGGCTGGCGTTGCGCTTGGCGCACAGGATGTCTCGACGCATACCGCAGGCGCCTACACCGGTGAGGTCAGTGCTGCCATGCTGAGCGATCTGGGTTGCCGATACGCCATCGTCGGACATTCAGAGCGCCGCCAATACCATTCAGAGTCTGACGCGGTGGTGGCCGACAAAGCCAAGGCTGCGCTGGCCGCAGGCATCACGCCCATCGTGTGCGTGGGCGAGACATTGGCCGAGCGTGAGGCGGGCCACACGGAAGAAGTGGTAAGGCGGCAACTGGCAGCGGTAATTCACGTCAACGGTCACTGCATCAGCGAGATCGTTGTGGCTTACGAGCCGGTGTGGGCCATCGGTACCGGAAAGACGGCGTCCCCGCCGGAAGCGCAAGCTGTTCACGCGGTGTTGCGCGCGCAGCTCAAAGCCGCAAGCGACCAGTCGGCTCGCGTAAAAATTTTATACGGCGGCAGCATGAATGCCGCCAACGCGGCTTTTTTGCTGTCGCAACCCGATATCGACGGCGGCCTGATCGGCGGCGCCGCTCTGAAAGCCCCGGATTTTTTAACAATTATTGCTGCAGCCCAATAGATATGTGCGCAGCCAGCTATTAAATTAGGAGTAAACATGAACGTAGTCTTGACCATTGTCCTTGCCGTGCAAATGCTTTCTGCGTTGGGCATGATCGGCCTGATATTGGTGCAGCACGGTAAAGGTGCTGACATGGGCGCGGCGTTTGGCAGTGGCGGTTCCGGCAGCCTTTTTGGTGCCAGCGGAAGCGCAAATTTCCTGTCACGCACCACCGGTGTGCTGGCAGCGCTGTTTTTTGCCTGCACCTTGTTGCTGGCCTATTTCGGCAATGCGCAGCCGCGCACCGGCAGCAGCGTGCTTGAAGGCATCGGCATCACGGCGCCGGCACCCGCTGCATCGGGTGCCGCGCAGATACCGGGTACGACCGCTCCTGCGCCATCTGGCGTGCCTGTTCCGGTAGCACCTGCGCCAGCAGCATCCGGCGCGGGGCAAATCCCGACGAAATAGCGTGATTTAGCAAGCTCCCCGACTGGGGCGCGCAACGATTCAGGGTAAACTCTGAGACTGTCTGGAAAGCCAAAACCGCTTGGTTTCGCCCGGTTTCCTCATGCAATTCAGACAAGACAATACCGCGGACGTGGTGAAATTGGTAGACACGCTATCTTGAGGGGGTAGTGCCGAAAGGTGTGCGAGTTCGAGTCTCGCCGTCCGCACCAAATAAAAGCATCGGTACGCATTGTGGTTACTGCTGGCAGTTTCTCCTTGAAGCCCGGTCAATCGGCAAACTGGTACAAACTGCAAGGCACTTCCTGCAGGAGTTGAACCCACAATGAACCTCGATCAATACCTCCCCGTACTCCTATTTATTTTGGTCGGTGTCGGTGTCGGTGTGGTGCCTCAGGTGCTCGGTCGGCTGCTCGGCCCGGTTCGTCCCGACAGCGAAAAAAACTCCCCCTATGAATGCGGCTTTGAGGCCTTCGAAGATGCCCGTATGAAGTTCGACGTGCGCTACTACCTGGTGGCCATTCTCTTCATTCTTTTTGACCTCGAAATTGCCTTCCTTTTCCCCTGGGCGGTTGCGCTCAAGGAAATTGGTTCCGTGGGGTTCTGGTCGGTGATGATTTTTCTGGGCATTCTGGTCGTGGGCTTTGTCTATGAGTGGAAAAAGGGTGCGCTGGATTGGGAATAAAAAAGACCCGGTTCGGTCTTTGACAATGAAAACCTCGAGGGTTCTTTGCGATATTTTTCGCCGGAAACTTTACCAACGAAGGTACGGGTATGTCACTTGAAGGTGTTTTTAACGAGGGCTTCATGACCACGAGCTACGACTCGGTGGTCAATTGGGCCAAGACGGGTTCACTCTGGCCGATGACGTTCGGTCTCGCCTGCTGCGCGGTTGAAATGATGCATGCCGGTGCGGCGCGTTATGACCTGGATCGTTTCGGCATGCTGTTTCGTCCCAGTCCGCGCCAGTCTGACTTGATGATCGTGGCCGGCACACTGTGCAACAAGATGGGTCCGGCGTTGCGCAAGGTATACGACCAGATGTCCGAGCCGCGCTGGGTGCTGTCGATGGGATCGTGCGCCAATGGCGGTGGTTACTACCACTACAGTTATTCGGTCGTGCGCGGTTGCGACCGCATTGTGCCGGTCGATGTGTACGTCCCAGGGTGCCCACCAACGGCCGAAGCGTTGATGTACGGCATCATCCAGCTACAGCAGAAAATTCGCCGCACCAACACGATTGCGAGAGTCTGATGGTGGCGCCGTCAGCTTTTTCGTCGTCCCGCTCGCCAGCGTCACCCCATCAGATCAGCGAAACAGTTTCTGCGGCGCTCGGCAGCAGAGCCAAAAACGTTCAGGTAGCGCTGGGCGAAGTCACGGTGGTCGTATCAGCGGCCGACTATCTGGCTGCGGCGACCTTGCTGCGTGATGAAGCTGGCTGTAAATTTGAGCAGCTGATTGATCTGTGCGGCGTGGACTACTCGGAATACAAGGATGGCCAGTACGGTGGCCTTCGCTACTGCGTGGCTACGCACCTGTTGTCAGTCAGTCTCAACCAGCGCATTCGCCTCAAGGTGTTTTGCCCCGATGACGACTTTCCGGTGCTTGATTCTCTCAATGGCGTCTGGAATTCCGCGAACTGGTTTGAGCGCGAAGCGTTTGATCTTTTCGGCATTATTTTCGAAGGTCATAACGACCTGCGCCGCATCCTGACCGACTATGGTTTTATCGGCCATCCTTTTCGCAAGGATTTACCGACCACGGGCCATGTCGAAATGCGCTATGACCCGGAGCAAAAGCGCGTCATCTACCAGCCTGTCACGATCGAGCCGCGCGAGATCACGCCGCGTGTCATTCGTGAAGACAACTACGGCGGCCTGAACGAGGCAGCGATGGGTGTAAAACATGGCTGAAATAAAAAACTACACCCTTAATTTCGGACCGCAGCATCCGGCGGCGCACGGCGTGCTGCGTCTGGTGCTGGAGCTTGACGGCGAAGTGATTCAGCGCGCCGACCCGCATATCGGTCTGCTACACCGCGCGACCGAGAAGCTGGCCGAAAGCAAGACCTACATCCAGTCCCTGCCTTACATGGACCGCCTCGACTATGTGTCGATGATGTCCAATGAACACGCCTACTGTCTCGCAATTGAAAAACTCATCGGTGTAGATGTGCCGGTTCGGGCGCAATACATACGCGTCATGTTCTCCGAAATCACGCGGCTGCTCAATCATCTGTTGTGGCTGGGCGCGCACGGTTTTGATTGCGGTGCCATGAACATCCTGATCTATTGCTTTCGTGAGCGTGAGGCACTGTTTGATATGTACGAGGCGGTCTCGGGTGCGCGCATGCATGCCGCCTACTTCCGGCCAGGCGGCGTGTACCGCGACTTGCCGGAGACCATGCCGCAATACAAGGTCAGCAAAGTCAAGAATGCAAAAGCGATTGAGGCATTGAACGAAAACCGTCAGGGCTCGCTGCTCGACTTTATTGACGATTTCGCGACGCGCTTTCCTGGCTATGTTGACGAGTACGAAACCCTGCTCACCGACAACCGCATTTGGAAGCAGCGTACTGTTGGCGTCGGTGTTGTGTCGCCAGAGCGCGCGCTCAACCTCGGATTCACGGGCCCCATGCTTCGCGGCTCAGGTTTTGCCTGGGACTTGCGCAAGCAGCAGCCCTACGAGGTTTACGACAAGATGGACTTTGACATTCCGGTCGGAAAAACCGGCGACTGCTATGACCGCTATCTGGTGCGGATAGAAGAAATGCGTCAGTCCAACCGCATCATCAAACAGTGCGTGGACTGGCTGCGTGTGAACCCCGGCCCGGTGATCACCAGCAACCACAAGGTTGCCGCGCCTGATCGTGAATCAATGAAGTCCAACATGGAAGAGCTGATTCACCACTTCAAGCTGTTCACCGAAGGCTTTCATGTGCCCGAAGGAGAGGCGTATGCCGCGGTCGAACATCCGAAGGGCGAGTTTGGCATCTACATCGTCAGCGATGGCGCCAACAAGCCTTATCGTCTGAAGATCAGGCCGCCAGGCTTTTCGCATCTGGCGGCTATGGATGAAATGTCGCGTGGGCACATGATTGCCGACGCCGTCGCCGTTATTGGCACCATGGATATTGTCTTCGGTGAAATCGACCGTTGATATTGATCGTTAAACACTGAATTCCCGCATGAGTGCCACCATGATTTCCGAGAAAACCAGAACTCTTTTTGACCGTGAAGTTGCCAAATACCCGGCTGACCAGAAGCAGTCTGCGGTGATGGCCTGCCTGACGATCATCCAAAACGAGTACGGCTTCGTCAGCGCCGACAGTGAAAAACTGGTGGCTGATTACCTGGGGATGGCGCCGATTGCCGTGCACGAGGTAACGACCTTCTACAACATGTACAACCAGAAGCCGGTGGGCAAATACAAGCTTAATGTTTGTACCAATCTGCCATGCCAATTACGCGATGGCGCCAAGGCGCTCAAACACCTTGAGCACAGGCTGGGCATTTCTATGGGCGAAACAAGCGCCGACGGTTTGTTCACACTGCAGCAAAGCGAATGTCTGGGTGCCTGTGCGGACTCCCCCGTGATGCTGGTCAATGACCTCACCATGTGCAGCTTCATGAGCCATGACAAACTGGACCAGCTGATTGCCGGTCTTCAATCGGCCGAGG
>JANPFZ010000256.1:0-2559 GCA_031423655.1 Polaromonas sp. | reverse complement strand
GCAGGTCGAACGAAGGCTTTGTTGCCGCCTTTTTTACCCAATCACACCGTCCTGGCACTCTGGACAGGGGGCGCATTTCTCGATGGCGATCGCCTTGATCTGCTCGGTGTAATAGACCAAGCCGTAGCCATTGCGGACATGTGCCCAAGCCGACAGCTTGAGTGCGAAAGCGCAGGTACTGGTAAGTCCAGCCAGCAAGGGCGCGCCGCTGACGGTTGGGCTCGCCGGGCTCAGTGCGCCGGAACTGGAGCTGTTGCTGGCCAGCACCGTAACGGCAGGGTTGACGCCCTTGGTGTATTGCAGAGCCCAACTGTGCAGACGGTTGTTTTCCTGCGTGGCCGAAACATTGAAATTCAGTGTCAGCGCCGGGCTCCACGGGATAACGCCGCACTCATTGAGTACGGCGGGAATAGCGAGATTGACCACTGCCGGCTTGTTGTCCAGCGTGATGACAAGGTCGCAATGGTCGGTCATCGCGGGCAGCAGGGCAGGCGGCGCCACGGTGCCGTCGCGGTAATCCACCAGGCCGGAAGCGCTGTTGAGATACACGCCGTTCTGGTCAAACAGTTCCAGCCGCAAGACGTAAGTCGCGGTGTCTTCTTCGACCGGTGGGGTCCACCAGCTGCCGATCCAGTCCGGGTTGTACCAGTAGTGGGCATCGCGACCGCGCACTTCATAAAGTGTCGTCGTGCCATTGACTGGCTGCGGGCCGAGAAAATGATCGGAGCTGATCAAGGTCAGCTTGTCAACCCGCGTGTCGCGCAAGTCGGTGTCAATGAACTTGAAATCGGCGTCGGCACTGCCCTGTCTGGCGTACGAGAGCCGGTAGTAGCGCTTGGGCGCGCCGGTCGCCAGCGCATCGCCGAAAAGGGCGAACACCAGAAGGTTGCCGCCGTAGGCCATTTTGGAATAGCTGGCATCGGCGTAGAAGCCTGTTCCCTGGTTGATCTGATAGACCTCGTCGTTGCCGATGCGGGTGAAGAAGACCGGCGAACCCTCCGGTGGCGGGTGGCAGCCTTGGCCGCAGCGCACTTCCTCGTTGTCCAGATAGAGGTCAATGTGCGCATTGTTGACATTCCAGCGGGTGCTGGTGTAGGGGTCCATGTAGATCACCGTTGACACGCCGTTGATGATCTGTGTCACGCGGACGATGACGTCCGGGCGGCCATCAAAGCGCAGCCTGCCATGGCGGAAATGGATCGGCGACCAGCGGAAGCAGCAGCGGAAATAACCGTCGCAATCGGTGTAGGTTTCACACACCACCTGCTTGCTATAAAAGCAGCGCGGAAAAATGGCCCACGGTGGAATTTTGGACGTTAGGGTCAGCCGGTCCAGCCGTGACGCGATCGCAGCGTCCATCAGTCGCGCTTCACCGACGCGATGGGCCATGGCAACCGTCGAAGGAGCGACCTGCTGGCTGAAGCTGCGAATTTCATCGGGGTTGAGGGCCAACCGCATGTTGTTCGTCCGCGGCGGCAAGGGCTGCGGATTAAGGCTGACATCGGCACCCGGCGAAAAGCCGCTTGCCGCGCCGATCACGCGCGGGTCGAGCATGAGATCCGGCGCCGGGTCGGGCCCCGGGAAGGGCCTGGGCGGAAACGGGCGCGGCTTGAGCAGGTCGGGAATGCGGATCACCGGCCGGTCCAGCAGCGTGTCCCACCAATTACGAATCGGTGGCCACCAGCAGGCCTCCCGGTCCACATCAAATATTTCCACCTTCACAAACGGCACCGGGCATGTTTGCGTATGTCCCTGGTGGGTGTCGATCTTGCGGACATGCCCGGTGACGCAAATCCGTAGCGGCCGCCACGGCCACCAGATCAATCGCGGAATGACGAGTTTGGGATGGATGACAAAGCTGCTGCCTTCTTTTTTCCATTCCTTCGCGTACAACGTCTGAACATGGCTTGGTGACTGTTTGACACTTATCGCATCCGTTCCGGGACCGGTCATCAGTTGAACGTCTGCCGGCGCAGCCAGACGCAGCGCCATCCTGAAATTTCCCTTGCCGTCCAGCTCCCCTCCACCGAGCGCTTCACCGAGCCGGTCAAAGGCAAAAACCTTGATGCCAAGATCGTCGTGTTCACCTTCCGATTCCTGAAAAGTGAGACTGCCTTCGATCAGAAACTCGTTGCGCGAATCATTTGATCCCGTAATTTTGGTGGCCATGTGACTGCACTCCTGAGTTGGTGTTTTGCAAGTACTGAAAAACGATGCACGATTGATACGGCTTTTGAGGACTGCAGGGAATCTGCGTCATCTCCGGGGGCAAGTCTTGCAATCACACCTGCGTGAAACCGCCTGCTCGTAGCCTCACACGAAGCCTAGCGCGTACCAGGCAAAAAGCGTTAGGACAATCCTGCGAACCGTTAGGACGATCCTGCCAAGCGCCGATTTCCGGGATGACCCGTTTGCTCCGACCCGGGTGACGACGCAGTGCTGGTCGGCGACCAGGCAGCTCAGCCAGCCCAGGCGTGCATGCGCAGCATGCCTACTGCACGATCTCGAAACACATCAACGAAACGATACGCACCCGATCACCCCGCAGCGGCGGGATGC
>JANPFZ010000255.1:0-7357 GCA_031423655.1 Polaromonas sp. | reverse complement strand
TCCTTGAGGATGGCCAATTGCTTTTTTGCCCTATCAGGATCATGGTTGGTGACCCCCGTGACGTTTCCGCCTGGCCGCGCAAGTGTGGCGGCAGCGCCGATGGCGACCGGGTCGGCGACCAGCGCCGCGACGATGGGTATGGTCGTCGTGGCCTTGCGCGCTGCGTTGGTGGGCGGGCCTCCATAGGTGGCGATGACATCGACGTTCATCGCGACCAGTTCAGCGGCAAAGCCCGGGAGTCGATCCAGCTTGCCTTCGGCGAAGCGGGGTTCGAAGACGATATTCGTGCCCTCAACATAGCCAAGCCGCGCCAATTCCTTTTTCAGGACGTCGAAGTCAGGGCCGGGCAGCCGGTTGAAGAGCGCGCCTACGCGATAGACCTTCGCGGTTTGCTGGGCTCGCGCAATGCCGATGGTCAGCGCGGTGGCCAACACGACGAGGGTTGCCAACATCAGTCGTTTCGTATTCATGAGAAGCCTTTTTCGTGGCGAAGTTGATTCGAAACCTGATCCCCGCCGTTCCCGAGTCGCTATATATTTAGTAGCTTCTCGCGCCCGTGTCTATTGTGCCGGTGGGCTTTTTTGCTTAAGGAAGCACGTTCAGCTGCTGTTACCAGGATCATCCGGGCTCGCTGACAGTCAAGCCATGTTGCCCGGCAATGGCCACCAACTTCCCGAAATCAGGTTGCTCAGGGGCAATTTCGCGGTCCAGCTCGGCAAAAAGGCTCGACGCACCGAGCCGCGAGGTCATCGAAACCATCGTGGCGCCACCGTGACGAAAGCGAAACGCATGAAGCGTTCCCGCAGGCAAATGCACCAGCGTGCCAGGGAGCGCTGTCTGGTCTGCGCCGTCGATGCTGAAATCGACCTCGCCCTGGGTCACGAAGAACGATTCGTCCCAAGGGTGGCTGTGCGGTGGTGGCCCTGTGCCTTCGGGTCCTTCCTGCAGAAAGATTTCGTAGCTACCTGTCGCCGCTCCTGCGGCCAGTACGGTGATGTGCTCGCCGACGACGTTCAGCGGGCGGGGATAGTCTTTAGGCGCGACGACAAACGCTTTTGCGGTCATGGAATTTCTCCTTCAACAGGTTGGACTGGTCCAGGGGTTGTGGCTGGGCGGGCTCCAAACTTCCCGGCTCAACCCTTCGCCGCGACCACGAACGATTCGCGCACGGGCGGGCCGGCCAGCAGCGGGGCGATCTTGCCGACCTGCTGCGAAACGTAGCCACTGGCTTCGCTGGCCTTCTGGTCGGCCTCGGTCTCCCACAGGGTGATCGAGATGCCTTTGCCGGTGACGGGGTCGGTCAGCAGCATGGCACCGCTGAAGCCCTTTTGCTGCTTGGCAGCCGGGAGGATCGAGTCGCGATAGACGGTAGCGGCTTCGTCGATCTTTCCTGGCTGTGCATGGACAGTGATGACTCGTGCAAACATGGGATGCCTCCTGGTTGATACGCGTGGAATTTCACGGCGTGCCTCAGACTTTGCGCGGCTTGCGTCCCTTCGTCCATCAGTGGCACTAAAAAGTTATAAAAATCTTCGATGGATCCATCGCGCCCTGCGGTGCCCAGCGCATGGCCGCAGGCTTGATGCGACAACGCGCCGTCAGCGCAAGGCGTCCGCCGCCTGCGCGTCTTCAAGCCCGGCGGCGATGCGCAGGAAGGTGTGGGCGCGCTGGAGATAGCGTGGACGCGCCGACAGCCAGCGCCCGGCCAGACGTGCTTCGGCCAGCCTGGGCGCAATCCGGAGGAGTTGCTGGAATTCGGCCTGCGCCATCGCGATTTCGCCCATGCCCACCCAGCTGATGGCGCCCACGACGTGGGGAATGGGACTGCCCGGCGCTTCCCGCAGCGCTGCCTGAGCCGCCGCTGCTGCGGCCGCGTAGTCGCCGGTGGCGAAGTGGGCAAAGCCCAGGACCGCCAGAAAAGCGGCGCGTGACGGGTCGCGGGGGCTCAATCGCAGGGCCTCGAGCGCGTACGGCACACCTTTGGACTCATCGCCCGTGGTGGCCTCGTAGCATCCCAGCCAGCTCAGTGTGAGCGCACAGTTGGGATTGATCTGATGGGCCTGGCGCAACTCCGCCAGTCCATCATCGGGCTGGCCGGCCATGAAGAGCAACTGGGCGCGCCAGCGGCGTGCGTGGTGGTCGCCCTGGTCCAGCGTAACGGCCCGCGTCGCAGCAGTCAGCCCTTGCGCAATGGTCTCTGGCATCGATTCTGTGGTGTTGTGGTAGGCGTGCCACCACTGCACCAGCGCGATGGTGCGCAGGGCCAGCGTACAGTTTTCATCAAGCGCCAACGCCTGGCTTGCCCACCGGAAGGCTTCGTCACGGGGCGAACAGTCATAGGCCATGTCGCTGGCCGAAGCCACCGCCCAGCCGCGTTGCGCCAGCGCATAGGCACTGAGGTTGTCGGGTCGCACCCGGCGAGCCCGGCTGGCTTCGGGCACTTCAATCTGCGGCGCCATGGCGACGACGACAGCGTGGGCGACCTCGTCCTGGAGATCGAAAATGTCCTCGACAACCCTGTCGTATTTCTCCGCCCAGATGTGCTCACCCGTCAACGCATCAATCAGCTGCGCCACCACGCGCACGCGTTTGCCGGCGCGGCGGACACTGCCTTCGACCACATAGCGGACGCCCAGCTCGCGTGACACGGTGCGCACATCGACCGCCTGGCCCTTGTAGGTGAATGCCGAATTGCGGGCGATCACGAACAGGCTGTGAAACCGTGACAGTTCGGTAGTGATGTCCTCGGTAACGCCGTCGGCGAGGAATGCCTGATTCGGATCGTCGCTCAGGTTGAGGAATGGCAGGACCGCGATGGAGGGTTTGTCGGGAAGCGCCAGCGCTGCCGCCGGTGGGCTCTGAAAGTCGTCAGCTACAAAGGGCGGCACTTTCAGCTCCAGACCAAAGCGGTAGCCGTGACCGGCTACGGTGACCACGGCCTGCGGGCCGAGCAGCTTGCGCAGCGTCGCGACCTGCACATTCAGATTGTTCTCACCCACCACGGTTTCGGGCCAGATCCGACGCATCAGGTCGTTTTTGCTCACCACGCGCTCACGGCACTCGATCAGGCATTGCAACAGGTCGAATGCCCGTGCACCGATGACAACGGGCGCATCATCAAGCATCAACCGGCGAGTGCCGGGCAGCATGTCGAAACCTTCGAATCGGTACCGTGCCTGCATGGGACCCTCCTCTCGAGGGACGGTGATACGGGATCCAGGCACCAACTGCATGCCCGCCCATAACGTTTTTTTCACATTTTGCAGGAAATAGTGTCCGCCGTCGCAAGCCGTTGCCCCGCCATTACCCAGCTAGGTGGGTCGTCCGCTGCTTTATTCCCACTCGATCGTCGCAGGCGGCTTGCTGCTGATGTCATACGTTACGCGGTTGATGCCGCGCACTTCATTGATGATGCGGCTCGATACTTTCTTGAGCAGCGCGTAGGGCAGCTCGGCCCAGTCGGCGCTCATGAAGTCGCTGGTCTGCACGGCGCGCAGCGCCACCACGTAGTCGTAGGTGCGGCCGTCGCCCATCACGCCGACGCTTTTGACGGGCAGAAAGACCGCGAAGGCCTGGCTGGTCAGCTCGTACCAGGTCTTGCCGCTTTGTGCGTCTTTGAAGTTGCGCAGTTCTTCAATGAAGATGGCGTCGGCGCGCCTCAGCAGGTCGGCGTATTCTTTTTTCACTTCGCCCAGAATCCGCACGCCCAGGCCCGGGCCGGGAAACGGATGGCGGTAAACCATGTCGTGTGGCAGGCCCAAAGCCTCGCCCAGCTCGCGCACTTCATCCTTGAACAATTCGCGCAAGGGTTCCAGCAGCTTCAGGCCGAGTTGCTCGGGCAGGCCGCCGACGTTGTGATGGCTTTTGATGACCACGGCTTTTTTGTTTTTGGCGCCACCGGACTCAATAACATCCGGGTAGATGGTGCCTTGGGCCAGCCACTTCACCTCTTTTTTGACACCACCGTCTGCTCCTCTTTTGATAGCTGCTTGCGCACGTATTAATTGGGCTTGAGCCTTAAATACCTCTACAAATTCGCGTCCGATGATCTTGCGCTTGGCTTCGGGCTCGCTGACGCCCTGGAGGTGACCCAAAAATTGTGCTTCGGCATCGACCCGAATCACTTTGGCGTGCAGCTTGCCGACGAACATGTCCATCACCATGTCACCTTCGTTCAGGCGCAGCAGGCCATGGTCAACGAACACGCAGGTCAGCTGGTCGCCGATGGCGCGGTGAATCAGGGCGGCTGCGACCGACGAATCGACGCCGCCGGACAGGCCCAGAATCACTTCTTCATCGCCCACCTGCGCGCGGATTTTTTCAACGGCCTCGCTGATGTAGTCGCCCATGACCCAATCGGGGCGGGTGCCGCAGATTTGCAGCACGAAGCGATGCAAAACAGCGGCGCCCTGCCTGGTGTGGGTGACTTCGGGGTGAAACTGCAGCGCATAAAACCGGCGCGCTTCGTCGGCCATGCCGGCCACCGGGCAACTGTCGGTGCTGGCCATTAATTTAAAGCCCGGCGGCATTTCGGTAACTTTGTCGCCGTGGCTCATCCAGACCTGCAGCATGCCCTGGCCTTCCGGCGTGGTGAAGTCGGCGATGCCATCAAGCAGGGCGGTGTGGCCGCGCGCGCGCACATCGGCAAAGCCGAATTCGCGCTTGTGGCCACCTTCCACCTTGCCGCCCAATTGATGCGCCATGGCCTGCATGCCGTAGCAAATGCCGAGAACCGGCACGCCGAGCTCGAACACTGAGGTGGGTGCCTTGTCGGTGCTGTCTTCATAGACGCTGGCATGGCTGCCGGACAGGATGACGCCTTTGAGGTTGCCGTCTTTGGCGTAGTCGCGAATCCATTCGTCTGTCACGTCACAGGGATGGACTTCGCAGAACACATGCGCCTCGCGTACGCGGCGCGCAATCAGCTGCGTGACTTGCGAGCCGAAATCGAGAATGAGGATTTTTTGATGCTGCATTGGAGGGGATCAGTCGCCATGGCGGCGTAAGTTTTCAAGACAATTTTCCGACGGGCCGCCCCTAGGAAAATTAGCCCCCCTGGGGGGCAGTGCAGTACACGAAGTGACAAGCGTGGGGGTCAGTCGGCTCTGTAATTCGGCGCTTCTTTGGTGATCTGCACGTCATGGACATGGCTTTCGCGAATGCCGGCGGTCGTGATCTCTACAAACTCGGCCTTGTCCTGCATGTCCTGAATGGTCGCGCAGCCGCAGTAGCCCATGCTGGCGCGAATGCCGCCCGCCATCTGGTAAATGATGCTGACCATCGAGCCTTTGTACGGTACGCGGCCCTCAATGCCTTCGGGCACCAGCTTGTCGGCGTTCGGGTTACCGGTGGTCGACTCCTGAAAGTATCGGTCGGCGCTGCCCTGCTGCATCGCGCCTATGCTGCCCATGCCGCGGTAGCTTTTGTAGCTGCGGCCCTGGAACAGCACGATTTCACCCGGCGCTTCTTCAGTGCCTGCGAACATGCCGCCCATCATGACTGTCGATGCACCGGCTGCCAGCGCCTTGGCGATATCGCCCGAGTAGCGAATGCCGCCGTCGCCGATCAGTGGCACGCCGGTGCCGCGCAAGGCGTTGGCGACGCTGTCAATCGCCATGATCTGCGGCACGCCCACACCCGCCACAATCCGCGTCGTGCAGATGCTGCCCGGGCCGATGCCGACCTTGACGGCGTCTGCGCCGGCTTCCACCAGCGCCAGCGCGGCAGCACCGGTGGCAATATTGCCGCCGATGACGTCGATGTGCGGGTAGTTTTTCTTGACCCAGCGCACGCGCTCGATCACGCCGTGGCTGTGGCCGTGTGCGGTGTCCACCACGATGGCGTCTACCCCGGCCTTAACCAAGGCCTCGACGCGCTCTTCAGTGCCCTCGCCCACGCCGACAGCTGCGCCCACGCGCAACTGGCCGTGCGAGTCGCGAGCGGCGTTGGGGAAGCTGGTCTGCTTGGTGATGTCTTTAACGGTGATGATGCCTTTGAGCTCGAAAGCCGGGTTCACCACAAGCAATCGTTCGAGCTTGAATTTATTCAGCAGTGCCTTGGCCTCTGCAGGCGTGGTGCCCTCGCTTTCCTGCACCGTGACCAGCCGTTCGCGCGGCGTCATGATTTCGCTGACGGGCACGTCGTAGCGGGTTTCAAAACGCAAATCGCGGCTGGTGACGATGCCGACCACCTTGCCGGCATCGCAAACCGGAAAGCCCGAAATGCCGAGTTGCTCAGAGAGCGCCAGCACCTGACGTACCGTATGCGTGGGGGTGATGACGACCGGGTCGCGCAGCACGCCCGACTCGTAGCGCTTGACTTTGGCGACCTGGGCCGCCTGCTCTTTGGCCGTGAGGTTTTTATGGACGATGCCGATGCCGCCTTCTTGCGCAATCGCAATCGCCAGCCGGGCTTCGGTGACGGTGTCCATCGCGGCTGAAACCAGCGGCAGGTTCAGGCGGATGTTGCGGGAAAACTGGGTGGAAAGAGAGGTGTCCTTGGGCAGGACCTGGGAGAACGCTGGCACCAACAATACGTCGTCGAAGGTGAGCGCTTTGCCGAGTAGGCGCATAGGGGAAGCTCCAAAAAGCGGATTGTACCCTTGCTGATTGGTGCGTCCGGTCGATAAGGCGAGCGCTTTTTGTGTGAAGAATTTGGTGAAAATCGATGTCGCACGCGTTTGCGGAACCACAGATTTGCAAGGCCAGCGATACACTGACTCATGGACTTCAAACCCGCACTCAAAGCCCTTGTACTGGCTCTGGCCACGGCCTCGTTCGCGTTGAGCGCTTTCGCGCAGTGGCAATGGATTGACAAAGATGGGCGCAAAGTGTTTAGCGATCGATCGCCACCGGTAGAGATCAATGAAAAGGATATTTTGAAACGACCGGGTGGTCGGGGGTCTGTCGCTGTCGCGGCAGTAAACGAGTCGGCCACGACCGCGCCCGTGCTTGCAGCCTCCATCGCCGCCAAGGGCAGCACTCCCAAGCTGACGGGCAAAGACCCGCAGCTTGAAGCCAAGAAAAAGCAAGCTGAGGAAGAAGAAGCCGCCAAAAAGCAAGCTGAGGAGGGAAAAGTGGTTTCCGCCAAAGCTGATAACTGCAGCCAGGCCAAACGCTACCTCAGCACGCTCGATTCAGGCGTGCGGATCGCAAATACCAATGCCAAAGGTGAGCGCGAAGTTATGGACGACAGCAAGCGCGCTGAAGAGAAAAAACGCGCCCAGGGCGTGGCAGACACCAGCTGCAAATAAACGCCGCGAGTTCCGGACTTTGTTGCAATCGCTTCAGAATCGCGGCAGTCATCCCGCGCAATTCAAGCTTCAATAACCGGCTTTGGCCCCGGCCCGGGTTTTGGC